>CAZXRB010000088.1:3899-13123 GCA_964642845.1 uncultured Nitrospira sp. | reverse complement strand
AATTCGACATGCTGCCATTGAATAAGCTGAATTAATCAGACCTTCCCTAAAATGGAGGTGTGAACCGCTGCCCCAAATCGATAACTGGGCCTAGAAGTGTCTATCTGGCGTTAGATTGCTAGTGCACACGGTACTGAGAATCCTCGCAAAGAGGCGTGCCTTACCTCCCATTAGGGATAGCGATTTATCTCCGCGCATCGAGAATTGGCTCAGGCTGCAACTGAAGCAGGAATCAGGCGACATCGAGCCCGCTGGCTCCCCAGGCCCCTTGCGCGCGCGGCACCGCGCTTCTACAATTCCCACGTGCCAGAGACGTCACACCGCGCTGGACCAAGGAGGTTGCCATGTGTGGAACGACCCGGCGACACTTCGTCATGCTCTCCCTCGCGCTCCTGTTCGCCCTCTCCCCGCTGTTCCCGTTCGGGCTGGCGGAACGATCCGCGCTTTCTGCGGCCGACAAGCAAGATCTGCTCGACATCAACACCGCCACCGTGGATCAATTGAAGACGCTGCCGGGGATCGGCGACACGTTCGCGGACAAGATCGTCAAGGGGCGCCCGTACGCCAGGAAAGACGATCTCGTTCAGAAGAAGATTTTGCCCCGCGCGACGTACGAGCAGATCAAGTACAAGATCATCGCGAAGCAGAAGTGAGGCGGCCGGTGCCGAGCAGACTTGCCCTCTGGCCGGCGGTGGGATTGGTATGCGCGATCCTGTGGACCGCCGTCGGTTGTGCCGCCGTCCCTGTTCGCTCGGATACGGCCGTTTGGCCTCCCGGACGCATCATCGACCTCACTCATCCATTCGGCCCGGACACGATCGTGTGGCCGACGGAGCGGGATTTTCGCCTCATCGTGCAACAGGCGGCAGAGACGCCGGAGGGCTATTACTATGCCTCCAACCGGATGGAGCTGCCCGAACACGGCGGCACGCACATCGACGCGCCGATCCATTTTGCGAAGGGCATGCGCACGCTGGATCAGATTCCCCTCGGCCAACTGATGGGCCACGGCGTGCGGATCGATGTCTCGGAGGCCTGTGGCCGCGACCGCGATTACCGTATTCGCGTGCAGGACCTTGAACGGTGGGAAGTGGCGCACGGCCGCATTCCGGACGGCAGCATCGTGCTACTCGACACGGGTTATGCCGCGAAGTGGCCCTCGCGGCAGGCCTACCTCGGCACGGAGCTTCGCGGGCCCGACGGCGTCCGTGCCCTCCACTTTCCCGGCATTCATCCCGACGCGGCTGCCTGGCTGATCCAGGAACGGCGCGCCAAGGCTGTGGGGATCGACACTGCCTCGATCGACTACGGTCAGTCCACGCACTTCGACGCGCACGTCACGCTGCTGTCGCGCAATGTGCCGGTGTTCGAGAATCTCGCCGATCTTCGGCGGCTCCCCGCGCGAGGCTTTACCGTGATCGCGCTCCCGATGCTCATCGCCGGCGGCACCGGCGGGCCGCTGAGGATCATCGCCGTGGTGCCGTCGGAATAATCGGTCCCGTTACATGTGCGCAGCCAGCGTGACGGTGGAGACTTCGTTCGAGCAGGCGCTGCTGAGACCGTTATACGCGCTGACCGCGAAGAAATAGCGGGTCTGCGGATCTAGGCCCGTGATCGTCGCGCTTGGGTTGGAGACAAACATCGAATCCGAATAGTTGCAGGAGCCCAGCTGCCCACTCGATTGGGTGCCAAAGTGGACGTGATACCCATACACCGTCGGGTCCTGGACCGGATCCCAGGCCAATGACACGATGGCTCCTGTCGGAGTGGCCGAGGTGGAAATGACCGGATCCCCGCCGTCACCGCCGCCACATCCGACCAACGTCCCGATTACCCCCAGCATCATCACAGCATGCATTGCGCGCCACATACAAAACCTCGTCGTTGAATCGTGACCTGAACAGTTGCTCACTTCTGTTCGGGCGGCTGAGCAAGGCGAGTGCCGGATACGGCTGAGCGGAACTACTTAATTTTTCAATACTCCGTGAAAAGGCCGGGCGGGAGTTGCTGTAGGAATGAAGGACAGGCCCTTCAGATCACAGGATGCAGAATCTGAAGTGCGGTGAATCCGAACGCCGGCCTATTGGTGAATGGAAATCGGAGGACGGCGGACCCAGCGTCGGGGCAACTTCGTCGGCGCCCCGGATGCCCCCCGGCGATCGCGCCGGTTGGCCGCAATAGTCCGGTCCAGCACGGCGCCGCAGTTGAAACAGCGCCAGACATGGAAAAGTCGGAAGAAATCGGAAAAGGTGGCGCCGAGCAGTAAGCCGTTGCACCGGGGACAGTTCATGACATCCCTATGGCCCGCGCTGCGCTCTGGTGGCGCACAGGCAGACTTAGCAGAAATCCGATTCGCCTGCGTGAGGAGGCCGTAAGCGCGGCGTAAAGAGTTGGTAAGAAGTCGCGGGGGATCGCGCTCCGGCGGCGCGCGGAAGGATGGTCCCGAGCAACGCACAGCCGGCCGGCGGCAGGGCGCTGGGGCGCGTCTCACCGTATCCTGTCGGCAGCCTGCGTAAAACGGATTTATCGTTCCGCTTCGGTGAGGTCGGCGGCTTCCTCCTCGACATCGGGGATCTCGCCTTCGGGCTTCCCCTTGGTCGTCGAAGGATGGAGACCGTACTTCTTGAGCATCTTGTAAAAATCGGCGCGGTACCGGCCGGCGAATTGGGCGGCGCGCGAGATATTGCCGCCGGTGAGCTGCAGCACGTTCTTGAGGTACGTCCGCTCGAACTCCTCCTTGGCCTCCGTGAGCGGCTTGAGCGGCGCGTCGGGTGACACGCCCACCGACGGGAGCAGGTCCGGCGTGATCATGTCTTGGCGCGACATCACGACCGCTTTCTCGATGGCATTTTCGAGTTCCCGGACGTTGCCCGGCCACGGATTGACCATCAACCGGTGCAAGGCGGCCGGCGTGAAGCCTTTCACTTCCTTGTTGGCGCGTTTGATGCTCATCTTCAGGAAGTGCTGGGCCAGCAGCGGGATGTCGTCCCGCCGATCGCGCAGCGGGGGAATGAAGAGCGGCACGACCGAAATGCGGTAATAGAGATCGTTGCGGAAGCTCCCGTTCTTGACCGCCTCGCCGAGGTCTTTGTTCGTGGCGGCGATGATGCGCACGTCCACCTTGATCGACGTTTCGGCGCCCACCTCGCGCACCTCCCGCTCTTGGACCGCGCGCAGCAACTTCACCTGCATGGAGAGCGGCATCTCGCCGATCTCGTCCAGGAACAGCGTGCCCCCGTGCGCCATCTGGAACAGCCCGCGCTTCGGCCCGTGCGCGCTGGTAAAGGCGCCTTTGACGTGGCCGAACAATTCGCTCTCGAACAGGGATTCCGGAATCGCCGCGCAGTTCAGCGCCACGAACGGCCCTTTGCTGCGCCGGCTGTTGGTATGGATCACGCGCGCCATCACTTCCTTGCCGGTGCCGGTTTCGCCGAACAGCAGAATCGTCGCGTCGGAATCGGCCACCTGCGCGATCTGCTGAAACAGCCGCTGCATCGCCGGGCTGCGCGCCACGACGTTTTCCAGCCCGTACAGCTCCTTGACCAGCGACTTGAGCCGCTGGATCTCCTTGCTCATGCGCTGCTGGGAGAGCGCCTTTTCGATCGTAGCCTTCAGCTCCTTGTCGTCGAACGGCTTGGTCAGATAGCCGAAGGCGCCGCGCTGCATGGCCTCGACGGCGTTGGGGATGCTGCCGTGCGCCGTCAGAATGATCACCGGCAAGCCGGGATGATTGCGCAGCAATTCCTCGGTCACATCCAACCCGTCTTCCCCCCGCAGGCGCAAATCGGTGATCGCCAAGTCAAAGAGGCGCTTCTTGGATTCCGCGACCGCGTCCTTCCCCGTCGTGCACGACGTCACGGCAAACCCCATGGCGGAGAGCCGCATCTTCAACAGGTGCAACAGCCCCTCGTCATCATCGACGACTAAAATCTGCTCTTGGTCCATGTGTACCCTTGTGGCCTTTCTTACTGGGTCGCGTCGGGAGCGGGCGCCGGCGGCGCCGGCGGGCGAATCGGCCGCACCTTCTCCCGCATTTCCTGATCGATGCGCTTCAACGCTTCGAGTTGCGTGGAGAGCTCTTCAATGCGCTTCTCCCGTTCCGCCAGCTGCTTCTGCAGACTCTGCACGGCTTGCGGATCGGCCGCGCTCTTGGCGCCGTCCTTCCTGGTGGTCAACGCTTCGATCTTTCGATCGCGATCCGCCAACTCCCGCTGCAACGCTTCAACGCTCTGCGAATCGCCCTCTTTCGTCGTCCGTAGTTGCTGGAGCACCGTTTCCCTATCAAGCAAGTCCCGCACCAGTCGCTCGGTGGTCTCTATCAGCGCCTCGTTCGCATCCGCCAACGCGGGCGCGATGAGGACGGCCTGCATCCAGGATCGACTCCGCGGCGCGGTGGTTTCCTGGAGGAGCTGAATCCAGGCCTTGCTTGAGGCGGCGAGATGGCTCTTGGGCGCCACCGCCAGCACCTTTCCGAAATATTTCTCCGCGACTTCGCGGCTTTCGTAAAGCCCGAGCAGGGCCCTGGTGAAGTACACGTGGTCGCACGAATTGGTTTCGCTGCACTTCGCCGCCAACGCCTCTTGCTTGCGCGCAAGCGCTTGAAAGGTTTTGACTTCTCCCGGTTCCAAGGAGAAATACGGCTGATTCAGCGGAGTGGGGTTTGCCCACGAGGCACACCCCCCCGACGCCAGCATCAGTAGAATGGCCGCCCCTTGCCACAGTCTCATGTCGAGCCCGCCCCTCCCGGCTTGGTCAACCGTAGGATAAACCGTACAGTCGTCCCCTTGCCCATCTCACTTTCGATCCAGATGCGGCCGCCATGGGCTTCCACCACTTTCTTCGCCAGCGCGAGGCCCAGCCCACTGCCGGCCGACGTGTATTTGCTCTTGGTTTTTCCTTGATAGAACCGCTCGAAAATATGCGGCAGGTCCTCGGGCGCGATGCCCGGCCCCGCGTCCGACACCGCCACTTCCAACACGCCTGCTTTGGGATCGGGCTTCATCTGCATTTTGACGATGCCGCCCTCCGGGCTGAACTTCAGCGCATTCGAAAGGAGATTATCGAGCACCTGCTCGATGCGCGGCGCATCCGCCTTCACCCAGATGCGTTCCCCCGGATGCTCCACGAGGAGCTGCACGTGCTTGGAATCGGCGAGCAACCGGACCTTGTTGATGGAGATGTCGGCGACCCGCTTCAGGTCGACGGGAACGATCCGGTATTCCATCATGCCGGCTTCCATCTTGGAAAGATCCAGAATGGTGGAGATCAGATGAATCAGGCGGCGGCTGCTGTCCGCCATGATGCGGAGCGTGGTCCGTTGCTCTTGCAGCAGGGGGCCCGGGATTTCATCGAGCAGCAGATGCGTGCCCTCCTGAATGGAGGCCATGGGCGTGCGCAGCTCGTGCGACACGTGCGCCAGGAACTCGGCCTTCATGTCGTCCAACTCCTGGAGCTTCGTGCCCATCCAGTTCACCGTATCGACCAATTCTTTCAGCTCGGCCGGAGCTGTGATCTGGAGCGGTACCCCGAAATTGCCCTGCCCGATCTGCCTGATGTGCCCCTGGAGCTGCCGGAGCGGGCGCAGAATCGTGTAGCTCGCGATGCCGGCCAGCCCGAGGCCGAACACCAATGCCACGAGGACCAGTTGCTCGGTCACCGCTTCGGCCTGCGCGGCGCTGGCGCGCGACTCGCTCACGCCCACGCTGATGCGGGCCTCGTGCAGGTCGATGTAGCTTTGAATCGTCGACGACATACGGTCCATCAAGGCATCGCGCCGGTTGTCGTAGCCGGCACTGCTCGCGGCCGGCTTGTCGCCCAGCTGCTGAAATTCGTCGTGGAACAGCACGAGCCGCTCCTGCAGCAGCCGTCCGGTCTCCTGCAGCAGCCGCAAGCCCTGCGGCGTGTTCTCTTGCGTGCGGAGATGCTGGAGGCTGCGCTGAAACTCCTCCACCTCCTCGTTGAAGTTCGTGAGAAATGCCGCGTCCCTGGTGGCCAGATATTTTTTCTCGCTGTTCAGCTGCGCGTAGAGCGAGCCCTGCAGCCGCTTGGCCGATTCCACCGCGGGGTAATGGTAAGAGGCCATCTCCGTGCTCATCGCGGTCAGCTGGCGCAGTTGAAACAGCGCGTAGAGGTTCACCCCTCCCATCACTGCAATGATGACGAGAGAGGTCAGGACCAGCCGCCAAAAGATCGACAGGCGCACGGCTTCCTTTCCACTATATAGAGACAGAATGGACTCAATAGGTGTAGGTAAAGCCATACACTATTTCACTCCCAGCCTCAAGCACTACCATTCTTCACGGTTTGGATAGAGATGCCATAGGACAGTGCCAAGTCATCGAGGCGGCGCCTGATCCGGCGTTGCCATCCTTCGGCTCAGGAGCGACCGGCGTCCAGCTGCCTGGCAAAGAGCCGTTGGCGCCGCGAGGACCCGTGAAGCAATGCAAAGAGATGGCCGCGGAACAGGAGAATGGCCATCGCCACCGGCGGCGTCAGCAGCAGGCCGAGCAGCCACTGCACATCCGGATGAATGCCGACGTAGGTGAGCCATCCGCCGAGCAGTGTGAACGGAAGGATGAGAATTTGAAAAAAGTCCAGCCCTGCCCCCCGGCCGACCCGACTGGAGAGCGAGAAGAACTCCCGGAGCCCGCTGGGGCTCAGCACCACGGGCAGCACGAGCACGCCGAACGGCAGAAACCACTCGATCCAATGTTCCAGCACGAACTCGTAGGAGGTCTTGAACACATCGAGGGGCGAATCATGGCGCACTTGATAGATGACTTCGGGCGCGGGATTGAGCAGCAGAAAGGCCAAGAGCAGCACGGCGGTCGAGAGGAATTGCCCGTACGGATTGTGCTGCGTGCCCATCTCCAACACCATGGTGGGGATCCACAACACAAAGCCGACGCCGATCACGTCCCAGAAATAGTGACCGAAGCTCGCGGTGACATCTTCAACCCGGATCGTCCGAGAGGCGCTCAGGCTCAGTTCGATCAGGCGCAGCGTGGCCCCCACTAGCAGGGCGTTCACCGCACCCAGAATGAAGCCGCCGGCGATTCCCAGCGGGCCGGCGATCCGAGCCGCCCCCACGAACAAGAGCGCGAACACCACCAGCGCCAGCATCGCGATCAGGCTGCGGCGGAGCGAGCGGCCGGTGCCGCGCAGCGCGTCGCGGTACAGCGCCAGCGTGGCGGAGAACTGGTCCATCATGGCGCGGTACCCTAGTCGGGATCGCCGGAGAGGTCAAGGGTCGGGAGCCTGCCGAGAAAGAATCAAGCCCCGTCGGGTTGACTTACCAGGCGCCATGCTTATCACCAAAAAAGTATGGACAGAGACAGGGGCGCGCACCGGACTGAGAGGAGTGTTCGGCCATGGACATGAATCGGATGACCATCAAGTTGCAGGAGGCGTTGCAAGCGGCGTCCGCCATCGCCATGCGGCGCAGCCACCAGGGCATCGACGCCGAGCACGTGCTCCTGGCGCTCCTGGAACAAGAGGGCGGCACGGCGCCGGCATTGCTGGAGCAGGCCGGGGTCTCCGTCCAAGCCGTTCGCCAGGCGGCGGAACAGGTCCTGGCGAAGCTTCCCCAAGTCCAGGGACCCGGCGCCGCGCCGGGGCAGATTCATGTCACCCCGCGACTGAGCCAGATCCTCGCCAAAGCCGAGGATGAACAGCAATCCCTCAAAGACGAGTACCTCAGTGTCGAGCACGTCCTATTGGCGATGGTCCAAGTCGACGGACTGTTCAGGAAGCTCGGGCTGACCAGGGATCGCCTGTTGGCCGGGCTGCACCAAGTGCGAGGCAATCAGCGCGTAACGAGCCAGGACCCGGAAAGCACTTATCAATCGCTGGAGAAATACGGACGCGACCTCACCAAGTTGGCCGCCCAAGGCAAGCTCGACCCCGTCATCGGCCGGGACGATGAAATCCGCCGCGTGATCCAAATCCTGTCCCGCCGCACCAAGAACAACCCCGTGCTCATCGGCGAGCCGGGGGTCGGCAAGACCGCCATCGTCGAAGGGCTGGCGATCCGCGTGGTCAAAGGCGACGTGCCCGAAGGGCTCAAGCACAAGAAAGTCATTGCGCTCGACATGGGTTCGTTGGTCGCCGGCGCCAAGTTCCGCGGCGAATTCGAGGAGCGGCTCAAGGCGGTCCTCAAGGAAATCCAGGCCTCGCAGGGACAGATTCTCTTGTTCATCGACGAGCTGCACACGGTCGTGGGCGCGGGCGCGGCCGAAGGCGCCATGGACGCGGCGAATTTGTTGAAGCCCATGCTGGCCCGCGGGGAGCTGCACCTGATCGGCGCCACGACGTTGGACGAATACCGCAAGCACATCGAAAAGGACGCGGCCTTGGAACGGCGCTTTCAGACCGTGTATGTGGACCAGCCGTCGGTGGAAAACACCATCTCGATCCTGCGCGGCTTGAAGGAACGCTACGAAGTGCACCACGGCGTGCGGATCAAGGACAGCGCGCTTGTGGCGGCGGCGAAACTCTCGCACCGCTACATCTCGGATCGGTTTCTTCCGGACAAGGCCATCGACCTGGTGGACGAAGCGGCGGCCCGTTTGCGCACCGAGATCGACAGCCTGCCGGCCGAACTCGACGAAGTCTCGCGCAAGGTGCTGCAGTTGGAGATCGAGCGCGAGGCATTGCGGAAGGAAAAGGACCAGGCCAGCGCGGCTCGCCTCACGGCGCTCGAGGCGGAGTTGGCCGACAAGCAGCGCGATCTCCAGGCCTTGAAGACGCGTTGGGAGTCCGAAAAAGTCTCGGTGGCGCGGCTGCGCAAGACACGGGAAGCCATCGACGAGGTCAAACGGCAGATCGAACAGGCCGAACGCGCCTACGACCTCAACCGCGTGGCGGAATTGCGCTACGGCGAATTGCCGCGGCTGGAACGCGAACTGGCGCTCGAGCAAGAGCATCTGGGCAAGAAGCAGGACGGCACCCGGCTGCTGAAGGAAGAAGTGGACGAAGACGAAATCGCGGCCGTGGTGAGCCGCTGGACCGGCATCCCCGTCTCGCGCCTGCTGGAAGGCGAGACCGAAAAGCTGTTGAAGCTGGAAGAGCTGTTGCACCAGCGGGTCGTGGGCCAGGACGAAGGCGTCCGGGCGGTGGCCGACGCGGTGCTCCGCGCGCGGTCGGGCATCAAAGATCCGAATCGCCCGATCGGCTCGTTCCTGTTCCTCGGGCCGACCGGCGTCGGCAAGACGGAACTGGCGCGC
>CAZXRB010000088.1:2042-3871 GCA_964642845.1 uncultured Nitrospira sp. | reverse complement strand
TCTTCGACGACGAGGGAAACCTCATCCGCATCGACATGTCCGAATACATGGAGAAGCACACGGTGGCCCGCCTCATCGGCGCCCCTCCCGGCTATGTCGGCTACGAGGAAGGCGGCCAGCTGACGGAGGCCGTGCGCCGGCGTCCGTTCTCGGTCATTCTGTTCGACGAAATCGAGAAAGCGCACCACGACGTCTTCAATATCCTGCTGCAAGTGTTGGACGACGGGCGGTTGACCGACTCGCAGGGCCGGACGGTGGATTTCAAGAACACCGTGCTGATCATGACGTCCAACATCGGCAGCCCGCATATCTTGGACGCCCAACAGCGGGGCGCCTCCTATGAAGACGTGAAGACCGTCGTCATGGGCGAGCTGCGGCAGCATTTCCGGCCGGAGTTCTTGAACCGCGTCGATGAAGTCGTCGTGTTCCACCCGCTCGGGACGGAGCACCTCGTCAAGATCGTCGAGATCCAGTTGGAGCGCCTCAAGGCGCGCTTGGCGGAACGGCGGATCACCCTATCGCTGACGCCCGCCGCGCTGCGGCGTCTCGGCGAACGCGGGTACGATCCGGTGTACGGCGCGCGCCCGCTGAAGCGGCTGATTCAGCAAGAGCTGGAGACCCCGATTGCGCGGATGCTCGTGAAGGGGGAATTGCGGGACGGGGATACGGCGTCGGTCGACGTGAAGGACGGCGGCATCGTCATCGTGCCCACCGTCACGGCGTAAGGCTTAGGGACGCGGCACTGTCCGCGAAAGACCGTTCGCGGTCAACGGAAGGCCGGCCTCAGCCCAGTTTGACGGCGCCGCCGTGCGCGTCCTGGTTCAGGCCGCTCTTCTGCTGCTTGTCGATCTTCCATTCTTTGGCCGAGACTTGCAGCAGATGGCCTTTCATGGTGAGAAATTCACCCTTGGTGAAGGCGACGACGTGAGGCGCCTTCCGCTCAAACTGGAGCAACACCTTCCCGCTCGCCGCCTCCTTCATCACCACACTGTCGGCGTTCTTCGTCAACTCGTAGGCGCGGCGTTCGTTGAACATGATCGTGCTGTCCACCACCTTGGCCAGCATTTTGCCTTGCTGGTCGAACAGCGCAAAATTCACGAGCAGCGCGCCGGTTTTCGGGTGCTCGGCTAATTCGATCTGCGGCACCCCCTCAATTTCAATCGTGCCGTTCGTGTTGCGATACACATTGGAACCGACTTCCAGATCCATGTTCCGCAGGCCCCTCCATATCCGGAATTTGTTGCTCCGTTGATTTGTTGATCTGTCGATTGCCGACCATTCAACAGATCATCAGATCGACAGATTCACGACTTTTTGATGCGATCCAAAATCAATGCGATGCAGCCGCCCAAGAGGCCGCCGCCCATCGTGGTGGTGAGAAGCTCCACCAGCTTGAGCTCCCAGACCGATCCCTGGCTTTGCATGATGTCGCGGATGCCGCCTTGCAGCATGATGACGGCCAGCGCCATAGTCGCGCCGACCACGAACCACCAGAGAAACACCTTGACCGTCGACACCAGCCGCCCCTCACACGTCCGTCGCGCGATCGAAGGTGCGATACTGAATCGCTTCTCCGATGTGCACGGCGTCAATCTTATCAGACCCCGCCAAATCGGCAATGGTGCGGGCGACACGGAGAATCCGGCCGTGCGCGCGCGCCGACAACCGGAGCTTCGTCATGGCCTGCTCCAACAAGTCCTGCGCCGGCTGGTCGAGCCCACAATACCGCTTCACCTGTCGCGGCTTCAACTGCGCATTGGTATAGATGCCGTCGTCCCGGTACCGCCGCCGCTGGCGCTCGCGGGCGGCCAACACGCGCTGGCGAATGG
>CAZXRB010000088.1:0-1975 GCA_964642845.1 uncultured Nitrospira sp. | reverse complement strand
GGCACGGGCGGCACATCGAGGTGGATGTCCAGCCGATCCAGCAGCGGGCCGGAGAGCTTGGCCCGATAGCGCCGGATCTGCATCGGCGTGCAGACGCAGGGGCGGCTGCGATCTCCATAATAGCCGCAAGGACAGGGGTTCATCGCGGCGACCAACATGAACCGCGCCGGATAGCGTAAAGACCCGCTGGCGCGGGTGAGCGTCACATGCCCGTCTTCCAGCGGCTGCCGCAGGCCTTCCAACACCGGCCGCTTGAACTCCGGCGATTCGTCGAGGAACAGCACGCCGTTGTGCGCCAGCGACACCTCGCCCGGCTTCGGCATCGCGCCTCCGCCGATCAAACCGGCATCCGAAATACTATGGTGCGGCGCGCGGAACGGCCGCATGGTCAGCAGCGGGCGATCCGGCGGCAACTGCCCCGCCACGCTGTGAATGCGCGTGGTCTCGATGGCTTCATCCAATTCCAGCGCCGGCAGGATTGAGGGGATCCGTCGGGCCAGCATCGTTTTGCCCGACCCCGGCGGACCCACCATCAGAATGTTGTGCCCGCCGGCCGCCGCCACCTCGATCGCGCGTTTGGCGTGGTCCTGCCCCCGCACGTCGGCGAAATCCTCCTCCTCGGCCGGGCGCGCCGCCTCCAGCAGGCTCCTGTTCGAGGCGCTGGGGATCAGCAACTGGCTGCCCTTCAGAAATTCCACCGCCTCCGGAAGCGTGTGAACCGGATAGGCGGACACGCCTTCGACGAGCGCCGCTTCCAGACCGTTGTCCGCCGGCAAGAGCAACTCGTAGCCTTTGCGGCAGGCCAAGCCGAACGAGAGCGCCCCGGTAATGGGCTTCACACGCCCGTCGAGCGACAACTCGCCGAGCAACACGCGGCGGTCGAGCATCGCCTGGGGGATCACTTCTTCGGCCACGAGGATGCCGATGGCGATGGCGAGATCGAGGCCCGAGCCCTCCTTCTTGATGCCGGCGGGCGCCAGATTGACCGTAATGCGCTTGGCGGGAAAATGGAACCCGGTGTTCTTGAGCGCCGACCGGACGCGATCCCGGCTTTCCTTCACCGTGGCGTCCGGCAATCCGACGACGGAAAACTGCGGAAGGCCGCCGGAAATATCGACTTCGACATCGACGAGGTGAGCGTCGAGACCGATGAGCGCCGCGCTCGTGACCTTGGCGAGCATGCCGTGAACAGCCTTTCTGCGCCTGAAAAACCGCGCGATTATAGAGAGTCTTCCTCAGTGGTTTCAAGAGACGGGATGGCGTGGTAGCCTCGGTCCGGTTCTCTCTGTATAATCGCGGCATGTCGTCCCTCCTTCCTTGGTCGCGCAGGCGCCGCACGACAACCATCCTGCTGGGAACCGTCGTCGCGCTGACCGCCGCGGCTCCCGCCGCCGAATCGAACCCTCAGCTAGCCGGGGCGCCCAAAGCCCACGTCGGAGCGGCCATGGCCGTGCTGGCGACGTTGGAACAGGCGCAGGTGCTGCCGCCCGAGCAGACGCCCCAAGCCAATCACGTCATCAAGTCCGTCATTCAGTTCCAGTCGGCCTTTCTCAAGAGCGAGGACCCGGCCGTGCAAGCGTTCGTCGCTCAGGCCGTACAGGCCAAGTTCGGCGAGGATGCGGCGGCACTGCTTCGGACGTTCCGCGAGCATGGATGGACCGCCCGCGTGCTGGAAGCGCTGGCCGAGGCGGAAGCCCGCTCCTCGCCCGAAGACATCCAACGGCTGGCGGCCGGCTTTCAAGCGTTCAATCTTTCCGGCGGCGATTTTCACCGGTTCATGGAGCTGGTGCGCGAGGCCACACGCGTGCTGGCACAGCGAGGCACGACGTTCGAACAGGTCTATGCGACCCACCGACGTGCCATGCCGGGCGGCACATAAATCAGGCCGGCCGGCCGGAGCGGGCATCATCGTCACAGACAAGGAGATTCTATGAATAGGGCCCCCTTTCAATTGGTTGACAGTCGAGGCCCGATG
>CAZXRB010000087.1:0-13170 GCA_964642845.1 uncultured Nitrospira sp. | reverse complement strand
CCAGATTTCTGATGCGTGCTTGTGCGTGAATGGCAATTAATCAGACCTTCCCTAGATCGCTATGCGCTCTTGAATCGCGTGACTTTGGCGAAGAAGATCGCGGCGAAGGGGAGGGCGAGGCCGAGGAGCACTTGGGTGATGAGGAGCGGGCCGAGTTGACTGTAATCGGCCGGGACCTGGAGGGCGCCGGTGACCGGGTCGCGGACTTCGCGGGTCACCACGAAAATCTCGTTGAGGTATTTCGTCCCCAGCTGGCTGAGAGACAAGGCGAGATTCGTGAACGATGCCATCACCGCAAAGAACGTCGCCTTCAGGTGAGCGGGGGCCGAGTTGGCGATCCAGACGAGCATGGGTATCATAGAGATCTGGCCCAGCGGCGATTCCAACGCGGTATCCACAAGCGCGATGAACCGCGCGTCCACTACCCCCCCGGTGACTTTCGCCGTCCATTCGTGCAACCCGTAAAACATGCTCACGATCGGCAAACTTAGGATCGTGCCGACGATGGTGAGAAACCCGACGACATAGGCGATCGACCGTTCCGCCATGAACCGCCGGAACAGGAACATGCCGAACAGCGTGAGCGTGCTGCCGATCAACGAGAGGATGGAGAGAAACTGCTGATCGAACTTCAGCTCGTCGATCATCCACCAGGTCGTGCCGGGGCCGGTGGAGGGGATGGCACGGAAGAGGAAGACCACCACGGCCGTCCCGACCAACGTGAAGCGCTTGTCCGGCTCCAACTCTTTCACCAACCGGGACATGAGAAACAAGACAATGGCCATCGAGCCGATGAAGACGATTTCTTCGCTGTAGGGCAATCCTCCCAGCCCTACCGTCAGTGTAAAAATGACGAAGGCCAGGCTGCCGCCCAGAATCCACCAGTTGGGCTTCGCCGGCTCACTGTCCGCATCCCGCAGGTTGACCATACGCCGCACCTGATGGGGCGTAAATCCCTGCCGGAGCAACTGCCGCTTGTGCCGCTGCTTCAGCACCCACGCGACGCCGATGCCGAGGACCGAGACGAGCGGGATGACGAGCGCCATCAGATAGACTTTCTCGTATAACCGGACGATTTCCCTCTGAGGCAGCCCTTCGACGCCGGTGAAGACGTAGACGTTGACCAGCGCCACGAGGACCCCGCCTCCCACGATGGCCACCCGCCCGAGTGTTTGCATCGTCGTGTGCATCACCTTGCGGGTGAGCTCGTCGAAGGGCTGGCCCTGTTCGTTTACCCGCGGCACGGCCTCGACGGTCATGGCATCCGCCACGGCATCCTGAATGACATAGCCGATCGGCGCCAACAGCGTGCTGAGCACGAACCACACCTCGGCCGGCAGGATCGCCGTCATGGCGTCCCGGTGCCCGATCAACGCCGCCATGATGCCGAGGCTGACCGCGAGCAGTGCCGCGCCAAAGACCAGCAACCAGCTTTTCCAGCGCCATAGCAGGTCCACCGTATGGCCGATGGGCATCTTCAGCGCCCAGGGAATACCGGCCCAAAATCCCAGCGCGGCGAGGAACGACGCCGATAGTCCCAGATACTCTTTGACGAAGAAGGTGCCGACGATGCCGGTGAGCCCCGAAATGCCGTAGGCCATGTACACCATCAACGGCGGCAAGTAGGACAGCCGCATATCGCGGCCGAGGGACAGGATATTGCGGTCGATCCACTGATACAGGCTGCGCATCATGTTCGTCACATCACCATGCCGCCGCCCGCGTGAATCGTCTGTCCCGTCAGCCACCGTGCCTCTTCGCTGGCGAGGAACGCCACGATGTCGGCAATGTCTTCCGGCCGCCCCAGCCGCCGGAATGGCGAGACCTGAAGCCCGAATTGCCGGTAGGGCTCCGTCAGCACGCCGGTGTCGGTAATGCCAGGCGAGACCGTGTTCACCGTGATGTCTCGTCCCGCCAGTTCCTGGGCGAAGGATTTGGTGAATTGCTCCAGCGCCGCCTTGCTGCCGAGATGTGCCGCCGCGCCGGGAAAGTGAGTGTGCAGGCCTTCGGTCGAGATATTCACGATGCGCCCGCCGGCCGTGAGAACCTTGGTCGCTTCCTGCATGGCAAAGAACGGTCCTTTCGCGTGCAGGGCCATCACGCGATCGAACTCCGATTCGGTCGTGTCCGCAACGTTCTTTGCGAGAAATCGACCGGCGTTATTGACCAGAATATCCAGCCGTCCCACCTGCGCCACGGTCTCGGTAATGAGACGCCGAGCTTCCGCGACCCGGGTCATGTCGGCCTGCATGGCGATCGCCTTGCCACCCCTGGCCCGAATCGCCATGACGACCGCCGCGGCCTTGCCCGCGCTCACTGCGTAATGGACCGCCACGAAGGCCCCGTCCGATGCCAGTCGTTCCGCAATCGCGCGGCCGATGCCGCTCGACGCACCGGTGACGATCGCGACTTTCCCTGTGAGCGGGGCGACGGCGACCCTGGATTGCTCGCTGGCAGACGGGGGAGGCTGGCTCAAGATACGAGGGCTGCCTTTCGACGATCGACCAAGGCGCGCAGCTGCCGCTGCATCTCTTCGTACGGAAGCCGGACACGATCGCCGTGCCCGGCCAGCACCCATTCGAACCGGTACCGGAGCAGTCGCTCGATCGAGCGGAGGAGGGCATCATGATCCCAGACCAACTGACGCGGTGCGCCCAAAGTTGCGCTCTTCGGCTCCCACCAGAGGTGATCGCCGGTACAGAGTATCCGCTCCCGGTAGAGCAGGACCTGGCTGCCGGGCGTATGGCCGGGCACGGGGATCGCCAGAAACTGCGGCGCGAGCCGGATGGCTTCCGTGCTGTCCAGCACCCACTCGGCGTCCGGCACGGCGTGGGCGTCAGCTCGATGGATGATCCGCCGCGCGCCGAAATGCCGGGCATACCGATCGGCATCGGCGACATCATCTTCATGAGTGAGAAAGATAAACGAGAGGCCACCCATCCGCTCGAATGCGTCGACCAGATGCTTGATATAGCGCGGCGAGTCGATTAGCCAGTTGCCTTCGGGATGCCGGATGAAGAAACTGTTGGCGCCGAACGATTTGGCCGAATTGAATCCGCAGTAGTACAGGCCGTCGTCGAGATGGAGGGGAACGCTCGCCTTGGCGGTCCGCAACACCGCGGGATTGCCCTGCTCGGTGCCGATCGAGCCGACCGGGCAGGCCAGCAAGGCTTGATAGGCCTCCAGCTCGCGCCGACCGAGCTCAGGTTGGCGCACGACCGCGGAAGAGCCGTCCACTTCCTCGAACGTCTCGGGCGCCAGTTGGCGGCAGGTGTCGCAGTTGATGCAGGTCGCATCGACGTAGAAATTGCCCGCGACATTGGCCGCGAGTCGTTGCTGTCGATTTGCCATGGCCGTCAGCTCTAGAGCGTGATGATCTTGCGTCTCCCGCTGCCGCGATCCGCCGCGCGCCACAGATACCAGGCCGCCGCCGTCCGATAGGGCCGCCACCGTTCGCCATATCGTAACACGTCCGCCGGTGCCGGCAGAGCGCGCAGGCCATAGGCGATTCGGAATCCGTTGCGCAGGCCGAAGTCATCCACCGGCAACACGTCCGGACGACCCAGTTGAAAGATCAGCAACATTTCAGCGGTCCATCGGCCGATCCCGCGCACCACGGTCAGCCGTTCGATGATCGCTTCGTCATCCAAGGACCGCACCATGCGGCTCGTCGGCACCGTCCCGTCCAGCACCTTTTCGGCGAGATCCCGAAGCGCGGCCGCTTTGGCGCCCGAGAATCCCGCTCGGCGGATCGTATCGGGATGCACGGACAGGAGCTGCTCCGGCCGTGGAAACCGCTGTCCCGGGAACAGCGACCGGAACCGTTTGAGGATGCTCTCCGCCGCCTGGTCGTGGAGTTGCTGATAGGCGATCGCCCGGACGAGCGATTCGAAGGGCGCCCGCCGGGGTCGCGGCGCGAGCAAATACGGCCCCACCTCGCGAATCAGCCGGCGCATGACCGGATCGGCGCGGGAGAGGTGACGAACGGGATCAGCCAGAGGGCGAGCGGGCATCCGGCTGGGCGTGTCACAAGTGCGCGGCGCGACCCCACTGTTCGGCATAGACAAACTCAGCAAGCGGGCTTCGTTCGCGCGGATTCATCTCGCGCTGGCGCAGCCGGTCGTCCAATACGACGGGATCCCCCGGATAGCCGATGGCAATCATGGCGACGGGATCGAAGTCCGCCGGGATGCCAAATTCGGATCGGACCTTCTCGACGTGATAGCCGGCCATTTGATGGGACGCCAACCCGAGGGCCGTGGCCTGCAACACCAAGTTTTCCGCCGCCAATCCGACGTCGTGATAGGCATGGCGGTTGGGCGAGCCGTCGTCGAAGGTCAATTTGGCGACGGACAGCATCAACACCGGCGCGCGGTGCGCCCACTTTTGGTTGCCTTCTTTCAGACAGGCGAACAGCCGGTCGTAGACCGGCGAGGCGCCTTTTCTGCCCACGATGAAGCGCCAGGGCTGCTCGTTGTTGGAAGACGGCGCCCAGCGGGCGGCTTCGAAGAGGCTGGCGAGCTGGTCCGATTCCACCGGGCGTTCGTCGAACGCGCGGGGACTCCACCGGCGGCCCAGGAGCTCATGAATCGGATGCTGCGTCGGCGCCGGCTTTTCCATTGTCGTCCCCTGCCTTTCTCATGGCGAGCGCTACTGCACCACGGGTTGTGCTGCCGCCTCCGGCGACCATCCTCCGCCGAGCGCTTTGTAGAGTTGCACGACCGACACCAGATGCAGCCGGCGCGTGCCGGTCAGCGCCAGCTCGGCCTCGAACAGATTACGCCGCGCGACCAGCACGTCGAGATAATTGGCCAGCCCGCCTTTGTACCGCAGCTCCGCGAGGCGCAGCGCCGACTGGAGCGCCGTGACCTGTTGGAGCTGCGCATCGCTCTGGGTGCGAGCCGTGCGGACGGCGATGAGCGCGTCCTCGACTTCGCGGAAGGCCGTGAGTACCGTTTGCTCGTATTGCGCCGCGGCCTGACGCGCCTGCGCTTCGATGGCCTCCTGCTGGAAACCGAGCACTTGGCTGTTGAGCAGCGGACCGATGATGCCCGCGCCCGCCACGCCGAACGCGGAGGGATCGGTGAACAACTGGGAGAGTTGGGGATGCGCCACACCCAGCAACCCGGTGAGCGTAATCTTGGGAAAGCGCTCCGCTTTCGCGGCGCCGATGCGGGCGATCGCGGCATGCAGCGCCTCTTCCGCCTGAAGCAGATCGGGACGCCGTTGCAGCAGTTCGGACGGCAGCCCGGCCGGAACCTCCGGAGGCACGAGTTGCTCGGTCAGGGGCTTGCCCCGCGGAATGGCGAACGGCTTCCGCCCCAGCAACACGCTCAGCTGATTCTCGGCCTGCACCATTTGCCGCTCCAGCTCGGCCGCTCTGGCCGCCGCGTTCGCCCGCTCCGCTTCGAACTGGTCGGTGTCCAGGCGCGACGTCATTCCTTGCTTGAGCCGGGCCTGCGCGATGCGGACCGATTCTTCCCACGACTGCAGGGTCCGCTTGGCGATGTCCAACTGGGCGTCGAACTGGAGCAGATTGAAGTAGGCTTCCGCCACCCCGCTGACCAATTGCAACACGACCGCGCGGCGGTTCTCTGCGCGCGACAGCAGGTCGGCGCGGGCCGCTTCATTCGAACGCCGGATGCGCCCCCACACGTCGAGCTCCCAGGACAGATTGCCCTGCAGGTAATAGTTGAAGGGACTGGCGAAGCCGGGGAACAGGAAGATGGTCTTGCGCCCGAACGTCGGCGCGCTGCCGGAGAGCTGGGCGTTCGGTGCCCAGTCGGTTTTGGCAATGAGGGCTCGCGCCTGAAATTCCTCCACCGTCGCGACGGCGCGTTGCAGGTCTCTGTTCTCCGCCAGCGCGATGCGAATCAGCTGCTGCAGTTGCTCGTCGCGCAACAGCTCCCACCAGGGGAGATTGGCCAACGAGGGCGCCTCCGGCGGTCCTTCGGCCATCCGAAACCGATCGCCGGTCTCGGTGTCCGGTTGTCGATAGTCCGGTCCCATCGCACAGGAGACGAGAAGAACGCTCCCCACCAGCACAAGCAGGCCCTGGGTGATCGATCGACGCAGCATCATCCTTCACCATCGGCCGGAGCTCCGGCATATTGTGGATAGACCCGTTCCGGCGGCATGCGCAGCGACTCCTTCCGTTCAGCCGCCGGCATCCAGCGCTCGCTCACGCGCCGGACCGTCACGAAGAAGAGCGGCACGAAAAAGATGGCAAGGAACGTGGCGGCCAGCATGCCACCCAACACTCCGGTTCCGATGGATTGGCGGCTCGCCGCGCCGGCGCCGCTCGCAAGGGCCAGGGGCAAGACGCCGCCGATGAACGCCATGGACGTCATGATGATCGCCCGGAACCGCAACCGGGCTCCCTCTGCGGCGGCTTGTCCGAGCGGCATGCCCGCAGCCCGGCGATGGTTGGCGAATTCCACGATCAGGATGGCATTCTTGGCCGCCAGCCCGATCAGCGTGACCAAACCGATCTGAAAATAAATATCGTTCGTCATCCCGCGCAGCCACACCGCCGACATGGCGCCGAAGACGCCGAACGGCACCGCCAGAATGACCGCCAAGGGCACGGTCCAGCTCTCGAACTGCGCCGCGAGCACCAGGAAGACCATCAGCAGGCCGAACCCGAACGCCAGCCCGGACTGCCCGCCGACTTTCGCTTCCTGATACGAGATGCCGCTCCACTCCATGCTGTAGCCTTTGGGCGCGAGCACCTCCTGCGCCGTGCGCCGCAACGCCTCGAGCGCCTGGCCCGAACTGTACCCGGGCGCCGCGGCTCCCAGCACCCAGGCCGTGTTGAAGCCGTTGAAATGCGTCACCGGATCGGGACCGCTCGTGAACTCGATATCGACGACCGTATCGAGCGGGATCATCATGCCGCCCGGGCCGGTTCCTCCGAGGGCCGGCATCCCGCTCCGGCCGAAGAGCCCGGAGACGGCGGGGCTCACCGACCGCACGTAGACTTTGCCGATGTCGGCCGGGCGCGACCGGAACTCCGCCTCGGCCTCGGTCTGCACCCGATAGACCCGGCCGAACTTCAGAAAGTCGTTGATGTACAGGTTGCCGAAGTACGCCTGCATCGTGTCGAAGATTTCGGAGATCGGCACGCCCAACGCCTTGGCCCGCTCGCGGTTGACGCGGGCGAACAAGCGCGGCGCGGTCACGCGAAAGTTGGAGCCGATTCCGCCGATCGCCGGGTTCTCCTTGGCTTTTGCGACGAATTCCTGCGTGACGGCGGCGAACTTTCTGAAGTCGCCGCCACTGGGGTCCTGAACTTGTAAGGAAAACCCGCCCGTCGCCCCGATGCCGCGGATCGGCGGGGCGTTGAACGCCAGGATCAAGGCCTCCGGGATCTTGGCAAACTCGCCATAGGCCGCGCCGACCAGCGCCTGCACGTGCTCCCACGGCTTGCGTTCGTCCCAGTGGCGCAACGGAATGAACATGGTGGCGCTGTTCGGCCCGCGCGTGTTGAAGACGAAATTCATTCCCGACATCGCGTCCGTCGAATGGACGGCGGGAATCGAGAGGAAGTACTGTTCGACCTTGCTGACCACCGCATCCGTCCGCTGTTTGGACGCGCCGTCGGGCAGCTGGACGACGGTGATGAAATAGCCCTGATCTTCCTCCGGCAGGAAACTGGGCGGAATCACGCGGAACAGGGCGAAGGCCGCCACCACAATCACGGCGAAGACGCTGAGAGACAAGACGCGGTGTCGGATCACGCGGTCCACGGTCCTCGCGTAGCGCTCCCTGGTCCAATCAAACAACCGATTGAACAGCGCGAAAAACCCCCGGTGATGCTGCTCGCCGCCCGGCTTCAGCACCAGGGCGGACAGCGCCGGACTGAGGGTCAGAGCCACCACACCGGAAATCGTGACAGCCATGGCGATCGTGATCGCAAACTGCTTGTAGAGCTCGCCCGTGATCCCGCCCAGGAACGCGACCGGGACGAACACGGCGCCGAGCACGAGCACGATGGCAATGACCGGCCGTGTGACTTCCGCCATGGCCCGCTGGGCGGCTTCCTTCGGCGGAACCCCTTCTTCCCTCATGTGCCGCTCGACGTTCTCCACCACCACGATGGCATCGTCCACCACGATCCCGATCGCCAGCACCATGCCGAACAGGGTGAGGGTATTGATGGAAAAGCCCAAGGCTTCCATGCCGGCAAAGGTGCCGATGAGCGAGACGGGAACGGCGACGGCGGGAATCAACGTCGCGCGCCAGCTTTGCAGAAACAGGTACACGACCAGGATCACGAGAATCATCGCCTCGGCCAGCGTCTTCAACACTTCCTTGATCGAGACCTCGATGAATTTGGTCGTGTCATAGGGCACGTCGAACATCATGCCCGGCGGAAACGCGTGGGCGAGCTCCTGCATTTCGCCGCGCACGCGCTTCACCGTGTCGAGCGCGTTGGCGCCGGGAGCGAGGAAGGTGATCAGGAAGACGTTCGGCTTGCCATTCCACCGTCCTTCCATCACATACGATTGAGCGCCCAGTTCGACCCGGGCGACATCCTTGAGGCGGATCATGGAGCCGTCCGGCAAGGCTCGGACGATGAGATGCTCGAAGTCCTTGACCTCCGTTAAGCGTCCCTGCGCCATGATGGGAATGGTGAGCTCCGTCCCCTTCGGCGCCGGTTCGCGCCCGACCTGCCCGGCCGGGAAATCGCGGTTTTGCTCCCGGACCACGCTGGCGATGTCGGTCGGCGTCAGCCCCAGCTGCGCCATCCGGATCGGGTCCAGGATCAAGCGCATGGAGTAATTTTGCTGTCCGAAGACCATGGCCTGTCCGACACCCGGAATGCGCTTCAGATTGTCGATCACCCGCAGGAGGGCATAATTCGAGATAAAGACCGTGTCGTGCGTCGGATCGCTGGAGCTCAGCGCGACCACCGCCAGGAGGTCCGGGGAGAACTTCAAGACGCTGATCCCCTGGCGGACCACCTCCGGCGGCAATTGCGGCTCGGCGAGCTTCACCCGGTTCTGCGTCTGGACCTGCGCGATATCCACGTTCGTCCCGATTTCGAACGTGAGGCGGATGCTGACATGGCCGTCATTGGTGCTGGTCGAGTCGTAATAGAGGAGGTTGTCGATGCCGGGCAGCTGGACTTCGATGGTCCGCGCCACGGAATCCGCCACGACTTCCGCGCTGGCTCCGGGATAATCGGCTTCGATTTGGACGACGGGCGGGCTGATATCCGGAAACTGCGCGATGGGGAGGCTCGTGAGCGCCACCAGCCCGATGACGACGATGACGATCGAGAGGACCGAGGCGAAGATCGGCCGCTCGATGAAAAATCGTGCGCTCACTTCGCCTCCTTCACCGCCTCCGGCCTAGCCTCCACGGCAGGGTCCGGCACGCCGGTGGATGGCCCGTCAGCCGCTGGCCCGTGACCCGTCGCATTGCGGACCGGGATCGGTCTGATCGGCGCGCCGGGCGCCAGCCTGTGAAACCCGTCGACGATCACCCGTTCGCCGGGCTGGACTCCGGATTCGATGATCCATTCCTGTCCCTGCCAGGTGCTGGCCTTGACCGGCCGGATCTCCACCTTGTCGCCTTCGCCCACGACGAACACGATCGGACCCTGTGGGCCCTGCTGGACGGCCCGCTGCGGCACCAGAATGACGTTCTCCTTGACCGTTCCCTTGAAACGCACGGTCACAAATTGGCCGGGCAGCAGCACCCCGTCCGGATTGGGAACGACGAAGCGGGCTTGCCGCGATCCGGTCTCGGTCCGCAGGCCGACGTCGGCGAAGTCCAAGATGCCCTCACGGGCATAGATGCTGCCGTCGGCAAAAATGATCGTGCCTTTGAGCTGCGCCGCGCCCGGATGTTGAAGACCCACTGCGATGGCATCCTGCCGCCGCCTGAGCAGGAAGCTTTCCGGGACGTTCACCACCACGTACATCGGATCGATGCGATGGATCATGGTGAGCAGATCCGTTTGCGCCGAGACCAGGCGACCTTCATAGTACCGGCTCCGCTCGATCAACCCGTCGATCGGCGCCAGGATCAGGGTATTGTCGAAGTCAAACTTGGCTTTGACGAGATCCGCCTTGGCCCCTTGCAGAGCCGCTTTGGCCGCCAGGTCCTCCGCGATTGCATCATCGACATCCTTTTGGCTGACGGCCTGTTCCGCCAAGAGCGGCTTCACCCGCGCGAGGTTTTGTCTGGCCTGGACGAGCCGCGCTTGCGCCTCGGCAATGCGGGCCTTGGCGCTTTCATAGGCGGCCTGAAACGGCACGGGATCGATTTGGTAAAGCTTGTCGCCCTTCTTGACCTCGCGCCCTTCGGCGAACAACACCTCTTTGAGAATTCCGGTGACTTGTGACCGGATTTCCACCGGGCGGGACGCTTCCGCCTGGCCGATAAATTCCGGCTCATCAGGGACGGTCCGGCTCGCCGCCGTCACGACCTCGACTTGCGGCACCGGCGGAGCCGAAGGCGCCGAACCGGCATCCGGCTTGCACCCGCCCGTCCACAGGCCCGCCCAGATGACGCAACAGCCGGACAAAAGGATGGAGAACCTAGTGGAGAATCGTCGTGGGATCATGATGCGTTCGCGCAATCGGTCGATTCTAACAGCTTCCTCTTAAGGGCAACAATAACGAACTTCCCGCCTCGCACGTCACGGCGATGTGCGGGCGCCTGTGGTGATTTCCTCGACGAGATATTTTGTGCAGCAGCCCGACGCCCGCAGTTCCACACCGTCGCGCCAGAGTTCCGAGAGCAGCGCCTTGCCGTCCTTGTCGATGTAGCTAATGTCCGCCAACTCCACCATCAGCGGACCGCGCGCCTCGGAGGCCAGCGTCCGCCAGGCCGCCCGAACTTCGTCGACCCAGGCTCCGGCCAGCCGGCCTTCCAGAATCATTCGTCTCGGTGTCTCGTCCCGATGCAGCGTAATCTTTAACATGACGATCCCGCCTGGCTCGGCCGCCGGGTCACCCTCGTGCTCCCGCAAGCGCCAACTCTCGTTCCAGCTCCTTGAGTTCCATCCCCTCCCGCGCGGGGGTCGGTCGTCGTTGCGCGGCAATGAGCGAGTAGAAGACCGGCACGACGAACAGCGTGAACACCGTCCCGACGACCATGCCGGTCACCAAGACCATGCCGATGCTGTTGCGCGCGGCCGCGCCCGGTCCCGAGACCAGCACCAGCGGCAGATGGCCGAACACCGTGGCCGCCGAGGTCATCAAGACCGGGCGCAACCGGGTCAACGCCGCTTCGCGCAGCGCGAGGGTCTTCGAGAGCCCGCGGCCCTGCAGCTGGTTGGCGAACTCGACGATCAAGATGCCGTTCTTCGCGATCAGTCCCACCAGAGTGATCAATCCCACCTGCGAATAGATGTTAATCGTCGTGAGATCGAGAAAACTGAACAGCAGCGCGCCGGAGATCGCCAGCGGCACCGATCCGAGGAGGACGATGAGCGGATCGCGAAAACTTTGGAATTGCGCCGCGAGCACCAGGTAGATCAGCACCACGGCGAATCCCAAGGTGGCCGTGAGCGCCGCGCCCTCGTGGCGGATCTGCCGCGATTCCCCCGCGTGGTCGAGCACGACCCGCGGACCGGCGGAGGCGGCCGCGGCGGATTCGAGCACCGCGAGCGCCTCTTCCTTGGTCACGCCGGGCTTGACGCCTCCGAAGATGCGCACGGCATTGCGCTGCTGGAACCGGTTCAGCGTGCGCGGCGCGGTGCTGGTCTCGATATGCGTGAAGGATGACACCGGCACGAGCTGCCCGGTCGGCGTCTTGATTTTGAGATCGAGCAGCGGCCCGACCGTCGCGCGATCCCGGTCGCCGACCTGGGGGATCACCTTGTAGCTGCGATCGAAGAAATTGAAGCGATTGACGTAGGCGCCGCCCAGCAGCGTGCCAAGCTCGCGGCCGACACCGGCCAGATCCAAGCCGAGATCGGCCAACCGGTCCCGGTCGAGCACCACGCGGGCCTCCGGCAGGTCGATCTTGAGATCCGTGTCCACGTACAGAAACTTGCCGCTCCGCCAGCCGGCCCCGAGCACCGCGGCGGTCGTCTCCTGCATCTGCTCAACCGGGGCCTCGCTCTGAAGCACGAGTTCCACGTCGTATTGGCCCGGCGTGGGCAGCGGCGGATCGAGGCGCGGGAAGACGCGCAGGCCGGGAATCTGCGACACCGCCCCGAAGACCTCGCCGTACATCAGCTCGGTGGAACGCGTGCGCTCGCGCCAATCCTTCGCGACCAGGCCGCCGAAGCCGCCCCATGAGGCGGTCAGCGACCACATGAAGCGCGCTTCCGGAAAGGCCGTGATGGCGTCGACGACCTTGAGCGAGTCCTGGTTCGTCGCCTCCACGGTGGAATCGGGCGAGGCTTCCATGAACAGGCTGATATGGCTCTGATCTTCGACGGGCGCCAGCTCCTGGCGCGAGAAGTGATAGAGGGGCCAGGCCGCGACAGTGATGAGGAGCGCCGCCGCGACGATGGCCCAGCGCATGGCCAGCGCGCCGTCCAGCAGCCGCGCGTACAGCCGGCGCACGAGGTCAAAGCCCCCGTTGACGTATTGTGTCAGCCGTCCTTCCTGGCCTTCCGGATGGACGAAGCGCGAGCTCATGACCGGCGACAGCGTGACGGCCACGACACCGGACAGCACGACAGCCGCGGCCAGTGTGATCGCGAATTCCAGGAAGAGAGAGCCGGTCAAGCCGCCCTGAAACCCGATCGGCGCGTAGACAGTGGCCAGCGTGATCGTCATGGCGACGATGGGCCCCACCAGCTCGCGCGCGCCGACGATCGCCGCCTGGACGCGCGACTTGCCCTGGCGCACGTGCCGCTCGACGTTCTCCACCACGACGATGGCGTCGTCCACCACCAAGCCCACCGCCAGCACGATCGCGAGAATCGTCAACAGATTCAAACTGAAGCCGAACGCGTACATGAACAGGGCGGCCCCGACGAGCGAGACCGGCATGGCGACGAGCGGCACCAACGCGGTCCGGATCGAGCCCATGAATAGGAAGACCACCGCCGCAACGATGAGGATCGTCTCGCCGAGCGTCTTCGTGATCTCCGTGATGGCGCTCTCCATGAACATCGTCCCGTCCCAAACGAGCTGCATGTCGATATCCTTCGGCAGAGTCGGACGGATCCGGTCCATTTCCTCGCGCAGCCGGTGCGCC
>CAZXRB010000086.1:0-13305 GCA_964642845.1 uncultured Nitrospira sp. | reverse complement strand
AATATCCTGCAAGTCCGCTTATCGCCCTTCAATCCTCCACCCCCTCCCATACGGATTATTCGGGGAATCGGGCCTGAAGGGGTTTCCCGGGCCGAACGGATTGTTCAAGGAATCTGCCGAAAACGGCGAGCCGTAGCGGCCGAAGGGGTTGGTGGTCGAGTCGGGATCGAATGGGTTGGCGCTCAGCTTGCCGCGGTATCGGCCCTGCTGGTCGTAGAGGCGGGGCGCGTCTGTCGCGAAGGGATTGGTTGCCGACTTATTGCTGAACGGGTTGCCGTAGGGGCTGAAGGGATTGTTGATGCCGTTCGGGGCGAAGGGACTGCCGGCGCCAAACGGATTGGCGGTGGACTCGGAGAGAAAGGGATTGGCGCTGAAGTTACCAAGGTAACTCCGGTCTATCTGGTTTGTTTGGTTCGTTTGGTTTATCTGGTTGATCGACGAAAGACCATATGGACCACCTTGAAACATGCTCAGATCGTCTAAGTCATGACCATGGCCGGCTGTAGCGCAGACCATCGTAATCATCAGCGCGGCGACGAGGTTTCTCATGGCAACACCGCTTGGTTTGAGCTAGACATTCAGACATGTGCGGGCTACCCTATGGGTCGTACGCCTCGCTCTCGTCGTCTTGGGAGAATGGCAATGAGTGAACTGATCTTCATGGTCGAGGACGCACCAGAAGGCGGGTTTATCGCACGAGCCCTTGGCGCCTCCATTTTCACTGAAGCTGACACTCAAGCGGAGCTTCATGAAAAAATCCGAGATGCCGTGCGCTGCCACTTTGACGAGGGACAGGCCCCCAAGGTCGTTCGTCTTCACCACGTCCGTGAGGAAGTCATCGCAGTATGAGGCTTCCCTGCGACCTGTCGGGAAGCGACCTGGCTCAGGCACTGCAAAAGCTCGGTTATTCCGTCACTCGCCAGACCGGCAGCCATCTTCGCCTCACTACCCACGAACACGGCCAGCATCACCTCACGATCCCACAGCACAACCCGCTTCGTATCGGCACCCTCTCAGCGATCCTTGGTGACGTCGCGGCGCATTTCAAGACCAGTCGCGACGAGATTTCTCACCGCCTCTTCGGATAGGGGACACTCGCCTGTCATCAAGGTCTCAATCCCTACGCTGAGGGACCGCGATGCCGGCGGTAGTCCGCTGTGCGTTCGGACAGATCGCTGAATGTCTGGCTAATCCTGCTTTTGGAAAAGGCGACGCGGCCTTCTTGCGCGACGCCGAGATCTTCGCCGGCTGCCCAGACGTCGTGATCGGCGCCCAGATAGACGAACCGCCAGCCTTCCTGCTCGCTTTCTTTGATCAATGCGTAGATCTGTTTCCGCGTGAATTCCTTGGACGAGTTCTCCAGTCCATCAGTGAGAATGACGCAGAGCTTCTGGCAGCCGGCCGGCGCTTCCTTTCTGGCTGCGGCGAGCGTGTGGCCGATCGCATCGTAGAGCGGCGTCGTGTCCTGGGGCCGGTAGGTTTCGACGTCCAATTCGGGGACCGTGGCGATCGGTACGCCGTGATAGCGGACTTCCGTCCGGCGCGAATTGAAGAGTGTGAGCGTGAACCAGGTCGGCGCCGGTTCGTCCTGGAGCGACTTCACGTACTGATTGAAACCGGCAATCGCCGCCCGCTTGCACGACTGCATCGAGCCGCTCTCATCGAGGATCAAGGACACGTACAACGGTTGAGGACCTGCCTCCTGCTGTCCACTCTGTTCCTTCATGGCCACCTCCCGGTTGGGTTAGATGGACAGAATCATAATGGTGGGGCGTGACAGGAGAGGTCACAAGACAGGCGGACGCAGATTCTGAAGGAATCTGCGGAACTACAGTGAGTTAGAAGTAACGGCTGGCCCGGGCCATCTTGCGAGGCGTGACATCCGAGGTCACTGAGCGAGGAGCTTTCGAGCTTCTTCTTTAACCGCTCTCTGTAGATGTTCCGGCTTCAGTACTTGGACTTCGCTACCGAAGCTCAAAATCCACCCTGACAGCTCGCGGGTGTCGGCGACGGTGAGCGTCAGGATCATCCCGCCGGTTTTCAGCCGAGTCAGTTTCTGACTCGGATGCCAGACGCGATCTTTGGCCCAGGCCGCGGTGGCTTTGTCGAAGCGCAGTTCGACCTCGATCGGCCGCCCGCGCATGACGATGAGTGCATCCTGCACGAACGCTTCGAGATCGAACCATAACGGCATTTGGTAGGATGATCGGTCAATGTCACGGCGCGCATGCGCGGCCGATCCAGCAACAATTCTACGATCGTAGCGTAACGGACCATCTTAATTGCATGTCTAAAGCAATAATTTTCATATGTCACTGTAATAACCACACATTAACGTCATCACATTGTCTTGACATAACATGATTGCTAGGATATTTTTAGGAACAACAGAGGTGACCCATGCCAGCCCGCACTCTTCGGACTGAAAAATTGGATCTTCGGGTAAGCTCCGCAGCCAAGCGAACACTGGAGGCTGCTGCCTCTGTCTCGAATCGTACAGTCAGCGCGTTTGTCCTTGAAAGCGCCCTGGCTCGGGCAGAGGAAGCCTTGGCAGATCGCCGAACGTTCCCTTTGAGCAAGGCCAAGTGGACTGAGTTCTTGGCCGCACTGGATGCTCCGACTCGCCCCCTCCCTCGGATGCAGCGGCTCCTCACGGAACCAGGCTTCTTTGACGCTCCACCGACACCAAGCGCTCAAGAAAAGCGTTGACGAGGCGCATCGAAAAGCTTCAACCGCATCACGCCGTTGAAGCATTCGACTGTGGGCGGGAAGCTCTCAATCGCTTTCTCCAGAAGCACGCCCTCCACAATCAACACAGCGGAGGGGCGCAGACCTATGTAGGCTTGGCCGATGAAACGGTGATCGGTTACTACGCGCTCGCTGTGGGCTCTGTCGAGCAAGAACATGCCCCAGAGCGAGTGAAGAAGGGGCTGGCGAAGCATTCCATTCCAATCATGTTGCTCGCCAGGTTAGCAGTCGATCTCCGCTGGCAAAAACAAGGGGTCGGTGCTGGGCTCTTGAAGGACGCCATGCTCCGGACTCTCCAGGCTGCCGACATTGCAGGAATTCGCGCCTTGGTAGTCCACGCCAAAGATGATGTAGCCAGAAAGTTTTACGAACGCTTCGACTTCCTCCCTTCACCAACTGATCCGTTGCATCTCTTTATGCTCCTCAAAGATGTTCGAAAGGTCGGCTCATAACCCATTCGTCATTCACACCGTCCCGGCTACCCGCGGCGTTCCACCGTGGCGAATTTGCGGCGGCCGATTTTCAGCCGATGCTGCCGCCCGGGTTGGAGCACGATGCGCGCGTTGGGATCGCTTACCTTGTCACCATCCACTTCCACACCGCCCTGGGCAATCAACCGGCGCGCTTCGCTCTTGCTGGAGACCAAGCCGGTCTTCGCCACGACGTCCACCAGCCCGATGGAATGGTTGTCGCGGAGCTGATCGTCGGTGAGCACGAGCCGGGCATCCGGCTCGTCGGGAAACTCCCGCTCTTGGAATTTCTGCTGGAAGTCGGCGCGGGCCTGGCGCCCCGCCTCGGCGCCGTGATAGCGCGCCACGATCGTCTCCGCCAATGATTGCTTGGCTTCCATCGGATGCAGGGCTCGCACCGCGTCGAGATTCTCCGTCGTGAGCAATTCGTAGTACCGCAGCATCAAGGCGTCGCTGATGGACATGATTTTGCCGAACATGTCGGCCGGCTTGTCCTCCAGCGCGATGTAGTTGCCGACGCTCTTGCTCATCTTCTTGACGCCGTCCGTGCCTTCCAGGAGCGGCAGCGTGATCACCACTTGGGATTCCTGGCCGTAATCGCGCTGCAATTCGCGGCCGACCAGCAGATTGAACTTCTGATCCGTCCCGCCCAGCTCCACGTCCGCCTTCAACGCGACGGAATCGTACCCCTGCACCAGCGGGTAGAGGAACTCGTGGACGCTGATCGGCTTTTGCTCCTCGAAGCGCTTGCGGAAATCGTCCCGCTCCATCATGCGCGCCACGCGATAATGCGCAGCCAGCTCGATGAGCCCGCCGGCCGACATCGCGCCCATCCAGCGGCTGTTGAACTCGATCGTCGTTTTGGCCGGGTCCAGAATCTTGAACACCTGACGCTGATAGGTCTTGGCGTTTTCTTCGACCTGTTCTTTGGTCAGCGCCTTGCGGGTTTCGGAGACGCCGGTCGGGTCGCCGATCATGCCGGTGAAGTCGCCGATGAGAAAGATGACGTGATGCCCGAGGTCCTGGAAATGCTTCAGCTTGTGGATCAGGACGGTGTGACCGAGATGGAGGTCCGGCGCGGTCGGATCGAAGCCGGCCTTCACCCGCAGCGGCCGCTGTTCCTTGATCGAGCGCGCGAGCTTGGATTCCAGCTCCGCCGGCTGAATGATTTCCACTACGCCGCGCCGGATCAGTTCCAGCTGTTGGGCCAACGGTATCATGATGGCTGCTTCTCCGTTCGGCGTGAAGCGTCCGGCGTCCCGACCGCGACGAAGGGCCGCAGCCGCTCCAACTTCTTGGCGCCGATGCCTTTCACCTGGCGCAATTCCTCCACGCTCTTAAATTTGCCGGCCGACGCCCGATAGTCGATCACGCGTTGGGCCAGCACCGGCCCAATGCCGGGCAACGCTTCAATGTCGTCCAGGCTCGCCCGGTTCAAATCCAGCACCTTCGACGGACCAGGCTGAACCGCGTCGGCCTGCGCGACCTTGCGAGGACCCGCTGGTGCCGGAGGACCAGCCGATGCAGGAGCCGCGACCGGGACCGGCGCCGATTCCACGGCGCTTTCGCTGCGCGCCGCCGGTGGACGCTCACCCGAAGCCGCTTCGCCGGCCGTCTCTTCTCGCGCCGCTTGGGGAGCGTGCCAGCCGATCCAGAACACCACCGCCAAGGTGGCGCCCAGCATCGCAAGCTTGACGAGCAAGGACTGGATCATGGCTTGAGCGGCTTCCGGGCCTGATGAATCGCCTCCCCGAGGGCGTCTTCGGCGGCTTCCATAAGGCCTTCGGACAACGTGGGATGGGCATGGATCATGGCCGCCATTTCGCGGATCGTCGCGCCGGCTTGCATCGCCAGCGCCGCCTCATGGATCACGTCGGCCGCATGCGCCCCGACGATATGCGCGCCCAACACGGCGCCGGTTTCGCCCTCAGCGATCACTTTATAAAATCCCGTCGTGTCGCCGGTCGCCTGCGCCTTCCCCAGCGCGGTATGGCGAAACCGTCCGACCAGGACCGCCTTCTCCGGATCCTTGCCGGCCGCCTGCGCCCGGTCGCGCGCCTGCTGCTCGGTCAAGCCCACACGCCCGACTTCGGGCAAGGTAAATATCCCGGCGGGAATAACGTCGTAATTCACCCGCGCGGGATGGCCCAAGATGTTTTCGACCGCCACCTTGCCTTGCGCGCTAGCCACATGGGCCAGCATCGCCTTCCCGACCACATCGCCGATTGCATAGACGCCGGCCACGTTGGTCTGCATGCGGTCGTCCACCAGCACCTCCCCCCGTTTGCCGACAGCCACCCCGAGCCGTTCGAGGCCAAGGCCTTGGGAATTGAATCCTCGCCCCACCGATACCAGAAGGACGTCCGCCGCGACGGCGGCGCCGTCGGAGAGCGTCATCGTCAACGACTCCTCATGGCGTTCCAACGCCTTGATGGTCGTACCGACCAGGACCTCGACACCGCGCTTCTTCAACTCGCGGGCGATCGCATTCGATACCTCTTCGTCCTCGAGCGGCAGGAGACGCGGCTGCAGTTCCACCAGCGTGACCTGGGTGCCCAGCCCGCCGAACAGGCAGGCGCACTCGCATCCTTCCACCCCGCCCCCGAGAATCACCATCCGCGCGGGAGCAGCCTCCAGGTCCAGCGCCTCTTGGCTGGTGATGACGCGCGTGCCGTCGATGGGAAACTGGGGCAGGCGCGGCCATGACGATCCGGTCGCAATCACGATGGCGTCGGCGTCCACGGTGCGCCGCCCGCCGTCAGGCGCCGACACGCTCACGGTTCGGGCATCCATCAACTCTCCAACGCCTTGCACGACGTCGATGTTCCATGTTTTGAAGAGGATCCCGATGCCCTTGACCAGGCCCGCCACCACCTTATTCTTTCTGGCCACCATGCGGGCCAAGTCGTAACGCGGCGTGTTGGGGACAACCAGGCCCAGCTCGTCCGCCTTCTTGAGCTTGTCGCCGAGCTCGATCACGGACAGCAGTGCCTTGCTCGGAATACAGCCCCAATTGAGACAGACGCCGCCGAGCGCCTGGCGCTCGATCACCGTCACTCGCGCGCCTAACTGCGCGGCGCGGATGGCCGCCACATAGCCGCCTGGCCCGGCGCCCAGGATGACGATGTGGGTGGGAGCGGTCATTGCGTCATCGGCTCATTGCCGATTGTTTCATTGCGAGCACTGCAATGGGTCCAATCGGTGACTCGTGCAATGATCCAATGAACAGTGGCTCAATCTGTTGGGCTCAATGCTTCTGGCTGGCGAGGAACTGTTCGTACTGTCCGGCCGTCATCAATAGCTCCACTTCGCCGGGATTCGACAGTTCGATGACGACCATCCACCCTTTGCCGTAGGGATCGGAATTCACGAACTCGGGATGGTCTTTCAGATCCGTGTTGATTTTCGTGATAGTGCCGGACACCGGCGTATAAATGACGGACGTCGTCTTGGTGGATTCGACTTCGCCGATCTGTTGCCCGGCCTTGACCGCCGCGCCCGTCTTGGGCAAATCGAGGAAGACAATATCGCCCAAGGCGTCCTGCGCAAAGTGGCTGATGCCGACGGTGGCCTGCGTGCCGTTGACCCGCACCCATTCATGTTCCTTGTGGTACCGCAGATCGGATGGAATCATAAGTCCTCGTGGGATGACGTGTGCTAAGCCGCAATGGGGTCGGATCGTAGTGGGCCGCGCCAGGATTTGTCAAGGAAGGACGGCGGTCGACCGCGGCATCACGACCACGTGCCGCCTCGACGAAGCAATCGTCCTGCCGAATGCCGGCCCGAGTTGCGCGGCGGGCGACCTCCCGGTTCCAACCTCTACTGGAATTTCTCCCCAAACACGTTCCATGGCACCCAGTTGCTGCCCGAGTTTCTCGAAGAGCGCCTCCCCTTGTGGACCGGTCGACCGGACGGCGATCGATGCGCCAGCACGCTGCGCCAATTCGGCAAGATCCTCCCCGTACTGCTCCAAGGCCTGCAGCGGCGCTTCGACCGCCGCCTCGTGTACCTCGACCAGAAGCCCCGCCGCAGGGTTGACCTCGCGCAACTTCGTACGGAGCCGCTGCGCGAAGGCGGCATACTGACGAGCCCTCCAGCCCACCCATCGCCAGTATGGAATCTCTCCTTGTTCTGGTTGCACCGAGGGACGAGATGCAAGATCGGACATCGTGAGAGGGAGTCCGAATGAGGACGTGAAGATATCCGCCGACTGCGGCGAAGCGTCCTGCGCAAATCCCGGCGCGGAACGGGCTGCGAGAAACAGCCCATCGGCCCCGGCGCGAGCCAGCGACCAGATTCGGTCCTCCATCAAAGCCTGATACTCCGGATGAGCGATATCTGGGCGAGCTGCCTCGCCGTGGTGCTCTCCAATCTGTTTGGCCATCCATTCGGCTTGCAATGGTACACCGCCGCCGGTATGGAGATTCACAGACATCCAGACTGCCAAACCGGCGCCATGGATCTCCGCTGCGCGCCGTTGGAGCGCCTCGACCGCCACGCGATTCCCGGACATCACTGATGGGCTCAGTTCGAGGATGACGGAGGTGGCGCCGGCCGCCTTCAGTTCCTGCAGCCAAGATCCTCGGTCATCCACGGCAGAGAGGGCGTCCAGCCCGATATACAACGCACGCTCCAGCGTCGGTGCAGACTGAGTAGCGGGGTGCCGGCGGAGCTCATCAAGCCGTTGCAACGCCTGTGCTTCGTAGAGGGCGCCGTTCCATTGCCCCGCAGGCAGGCCGGATGCCGCCGCCCGGTACTCGGCCATCGCGCCCGACATGTCGCCGCTCGCTTCGAGCGCCCGGCCCAGCCACCAGTGGGCCTCCGCCCGGCGCGGAGAATCGGAGGCCCGCTCAATGAAGCGACGAAAGAATAGAACGGCGGTCGCATACCGTTCTTGAACGAAGGCACGATAGGCTTCGTGCAGCAGACGAAGCTGCGCGTCGCGGGCGGGATCGACATGCAGCGCTTCATCCGAAGGAGGCACGGAGGACGGGGGTCTGGAAACGGCAGTGCAAGCAGCGAGGACGCAGAAGGCCGGGAGCACGATGGTCCCGACCATCCGCCATGTCGGTTGGAGGAAAGGCACGCGGGTCACCGTCCTCCGGGAGGTACGACCTATCCGAAAATCTCCATGCCGGGGAAAAAGTAGCTGATCTCAAAGGCCGCGGTTTCCGGAGAATCCGAGCCGTGCACGGCATTGTATTCGATGTTGGTTCCGTGCGCTTTGCGGATGGTGCCGGCGTCGGCCTTGGCCGGATCCGTCGCGCCCATCAGCTCCCTGTTCTTTTTGATGGCGTTGTCGCCCTGCAGCACCATGACGAGCGACGGGCCCGACGACATGAACGTGCACAGGCTGTCAAAAAACGGCCGGGCCTTGTGGACCGCGTAGAATCCTTGCGCCGTCGGCTTCGACATATGCATCAACCGCATGGCCACCGGCTTCAATCCCGCCTGCTCATAGCGCGAGAGAATGTCGCCGATCACGTTTTTTTTCACCGCATCCGGCTTAATGATCGCTAACGTGCGTTCGCTCATGTTTTCTCCCAAGCCCTTCCTATTGAATCAGACTGATAATGGGTCCACCACTTCAAGAAACGGAAACCGATGAAAATCAGTGTCTCGGGTAAAAATGCGTCGAATGCCATGCTCCCGCATCAGCACAGCCGTGTGGAAGTCGTGAACGATATTTCCTCGCAGCCCCTTCACCTCGTTACACACCGAACCGGCAACCTCCGCATGTCTCGGTCCTTCCACCAGCAGCCCGATAGTTGGAGATGCCAGCAACACTTCGATGAACTTCCATACAGTCCCGCATGACTCAGGTTGCTGAAACACACGCGGGTGAGTGGCCACCCGGACAACCTCATACAGAATCCCCCACGTCGTATACCAGGGCGTCGATTGCGATCGCCACGCCTCGATGAGATTTCGACAAGCCATGTGCTCCGCCGATGAACGATTCAAGGCATAGACAAACACATTGGTGTCAACAACAAACATCACCGTCCTTCCATTGTCTCGTAGAGTGCCTCGCGATCCGCGATGTCGACCAGCGCGCCCCCGAGTTTGCAGGACGGCAGCGGAGGAAGCCTGGGAGGTCTCTTCTCACGCTCCCCCTCCAAGAGAAGTCGTAGGGCAGCCTCAACCAATTCGGAAATGGTCCGGCCCTGGCGGACCGCCTCAACTTTGAGGCGCTTCATAATATGGTCGTCAATGATCAACGTCGTTTTCATATGGAAAACCATACCAGAGTCGAGCAGGCGGGGCAAGCGATCGTTCGCGCTAGCCCGCATGATTCATGACGGTTCGTCGCGAAATCGCTGAGCCGCGGGGGTGACGTCGACGGCGGGCTTGGAGACGTCCACGCCGGCCGGCGCGCGGGGGTGGCTGCCGTGGATGGAGGTTACTTCGAGGGGATTCCGCTGTTCGATCGGAATGTCGGCGCCGGTTTTGGTCTGCAGATCGATCACGGAGGCTTGGCACACGATAGCTGTACTCAGAGCTTAGGAAGGACCGTGAAACCTTCACGCCGAGCCGCTTCTCGAAGCCGCTGATCAAGACAGATAAACCCGTTTCGTATCGGATCTCCCTGGCACCACACCAGGGCAGCCGCCAACTGTAGTGCATCGGCGGCGCGCAACGGATGGAGACGCAAGACGCGGCCGGCCTGTTCACGAACCACATTCGCCGGCTCGATTTCCGTCCAGGTCTCTTGAAGCGCGTGCAGGACAAGCCGCGCCTGCTCCTCGCCGAATTCATTCAGCACCGCTTCGCGTCGCAGCCGAGCGAACGCCGAAAGACACTCCACCGGCGACCCCCACCACACCACCAATGCCTCATCATCCTGCGCGATCCGTTTCAACCCGCCGGACAGCCGCTCGTGTAGACAGAGAGGAATGAGAGCCGAGGCGTCCCAGAACTTCATCGTCCTTCAGCCCGATCCTCCAGCAGGACCGCCACTGCACGCCCCTTCTTATCCCGCGGTCTGGCCATCTTCCAAAAACCCGCCGGCAACTTCCCAGAGCCGACTCGGACTAGGCCTGCACGAGCCAAGTCACGCAACAGTGCGCGGTCCTCCTCGGCTCCGGTTTCTTTCGGTATCGGTACTAACTTGGCCACGGGCTTCCCGCGCTCCATCACCAACAGTTCTTCGCCCGCCTTCACCTTGGCCAGGCAGGCGCTGAACGTCGCCTTGACCGTCGAAACCGCTGCTCGTTTCATTATCTCTCTCCTTGGTCGGATCAATGTGACTACTATAGTCTCGAGATAGAGACCTTGCAAGTCAGCGTGTAGGCCGGCACGACGGGGTGGCTGCCGTGGATGGAGGAATGTCGGCGCCAGAAAAGCCTGATGCCTTCCAGGCGCCCCGTGGTCATCGTTACCACGGGGCGCCTGGATTGGACAGGTGTGCAGAATTACGGTCCGAAGGAGTTGTAGAGCTGCGGCCCTTCGACGGCCGGGTCCTTCTTGCTGTGCGGCACCCTCAGGCGTACCGTGCCGCCCCGACCGGGGGTTGATTGATGTTGGTGGCATAATCCAAGACCGGATCGATGACCATCGGCTTCGTAAAATCGTACGCCGCCAATTGAACTCTGGTAAGCCCATGATGTCGGACATCGAGCTGGTAAGATCCCCAGCTTGCGCTTTCTGATACGGGGCCCCTCACGTTCCTCCATCGTCACCATCCCCAAGGGTTGTCGCACTAGGCCGCCGTCCCAACTATCCAACTCCCTAGTTTTACGGTAGTCTTGCCCTCATTACTGCCCCCCATCTATTAAGGAGGTCCCATGAGTTTCTCGGACAGACTCCTGCTCAATGCCTGCTCGTTGGTCGCCGGTAGCCTGATGCTCTCCAGCTTCGGCCTACCGCCAGCCTTTGCCACGGCCCCTCAGCTCGAGAGCACAGTGATGAATAATGCCCGTTTCGCGGTCCTCGCCGAATTTGACAACCAAGCCGTGCGAGACAATGACACGGGGCTCGTCTGGGAGCGCGCGCCGCGTCTCGGCGTGTACGAGTGGGACTCGGCTCGCCAGCAATGTTCTGTGAGCAACACGGGCGGCCGGACCGGCTGGCGCGTTCCGACGGTGCAAGAGCTCAGTAGTCTGGTTGATCGCGGCGCGGCAGATCTCAAGCTTCCGGCAGGGCATCCCTTTATCAATGTGGAAGCGGCCATCTACTGGTCGGCCACCAGGCACGAGCACAACGCCGGCTACGCACGCTTCGTGAACTTCAGCAGCGGCGGCTCCTCGGCGCTCGAACAGTACATGTCCAGCTTCGTGTGGTGTGTCCGCAGTGAATAATCCTTTTGTCACGTGAAGGACGGTCTTCCACATGACGGCTCGGCTCCAAGAGGGCCGAGCCGTCTGACGTCGATCTTATCTGCTCCGTGCCGATGCGCGACACACAGCGGTGCGAGGCGCGAGTTGCCGTGTGGGTGGGTGACTTGGTATTATCCCGGAGCGCTGGACCACCATTCCGTCATCCCGCGCGGCTCGGCGTCAAATGCCACGACACAAACAACGCCTCAACATCGTCCTGCCGTCCCAGCTGATCGCCAGGGCCAAAGCCGCCGTCCGAGCCGACTCGCGCCTGACCCTCACGTCGCTCGTGCGTGACGCGCTCGCCCAACAGTTGGCCGTCCTCGAACGCCGGCGCGGCGCGGCGTTCCGCCCGTTTCTCGGTTCGCTTCCCGCCGGCCGTCCGGTGCTCGCCAAGTCGCGGAGCAAGCGCCGGCGCCCATCCGCTCGCCGTAAATAGCCGCTGCCGGCCCGCCCCAGCATCGCCGTTCGGGCACCCGGTTGACATACCTACTCTATCTCCCTACACTGTGCGCGCTTTTTTTGAGCAGCCCGAGGAGAGTGATGGCTCCAGCGTGGTCCGCTCATGTACCTGTGTCGTCTCCCATCTGGATCGCCCTGCTCTGCTTTGTCCTCGTCATGCAGATGCTCGGCGCCGCGACGTCCTTTTGGACGCTGACCTTTTCGTCGGACCCCCTCGGCGCGTCCCTGCTCGAAGGCTTCTCCCTTCCCCCCACCGGCATTACACTGATCATGGTCGTCTCTCTGCTTTTTTTGCACGATACCGCGGTTCGCCTGCCCTCGATACTGCTCGATGACATTCTCTTGCGTCCCCCCTCTCCTGCCCGCCATCCCTCGGCGGTGCCGCTCTAACGCATCGGCCCATCAAGGCCCCGCCCGCGGCGTATGTCGAAGAGCGGCGAGGCGCAAACCCGGAAACGAACACGGAGGTGCCATGGCAGTTCCTCACTGGGTTTTCAGTTGTGCAGTGTGCCGGAAAGTCCGGGACGATCACCGGGGCGGCGGCCCTGAACAAGAATGGTGCTCGCTGGGAGAATTTCTACGGCGCTATCAGGCCGGTGCGGAAGACGTGCTGCTGTCCGAGGGTTATTGCCCGGATTGCGCGCTGTCTTACGATCGGTTGGTCCAATACGGGCAAGCGCGGATGGACGCGCTGTGACGCGCCGGGCTCGTCAGAGGAACAGCAGCCAGAGATAGACGGAGCTCAGGAGGACGGTGCCCAGCATCACCGGGAACCCAAAGCGGAAGAACTGCCAGAAGGTGATCGGATAGCCGGCCTTGCGCGCCAGATCGACGATCACGACGTTCGCACTCGCGCCGATCAACGTGCCGTTGCCGCCGAGGCAGGCCCCCAGCGCCAGCGCCCACCACAGGGGAATGATGTCCGGCTGATGAACCAGGGTGGTGTAGTCCTCGATGTCCGGATGGAGGGACCGCGCCAAATCCACGATCAGCGGGTTCATGGCCGCCACATAGGGGATGTTGTCCACGGCCGACGACAGCACCGCCGACCCCCACAGCACGGCCATCGTGGCGCCGGTGAGGTTGCCGCGGGTCGCAGCCACCAACTGATCCGCGACGGCGCGGATCGCGCCCACTTTCACCAACCCGCCCACCAGAATGAAGAGGCCGATGAGCTGAAGACGGCCCGGCGGCACTTTCAGAATCAGGGCGCTGATAAACGCTGCCGGGATCAACCACTTCGCCATGCTTGAGCAACTGGCAGACAGCGACATCAATGCAATGCTGGCGGTAAACATCAGCGCACC
>CAZXRB010000085.1:0-13404 GCA_964642845.1 uncultured Nitrospira sp. | reverse complement strand
CGATCCGGGCGCGCACCAAGGCATTGCGGGTCGCCGGATCGATCCGCGCGTCGAGCGCGACAATCCGGGCGTCGAGGGGAGGGGATTCACCCGCGCTGAACACTTCGACGCGATCACCCTCCCGCAAGCCGGCCGCCACATGCTGCGGCACGGGAAAGTCCACGTGGACCGCGTCATCGATGCCCTGGAGCGTCGTGAGCTGGGTGCCTTCGTTCAGATACTGGCCCGGGTGCACATCCGCCAATCCGACGCGGGCGCGAAACGGAGCCCGGATCGTTTTGCGGGCGATGATAGCTTTGGTGCGGGCAATCTGCGCCCATGCCACGTCGAGATCCGCGCGGGCCCGATCGACTTCTTCCTGCGCGGCCGCCTGATCCTGATTGAGAGCGCGCCGGCGGTCGAGCACCGTCTTCGCCAATGCCGCCTGCGCCTGTTGAGCCCTGAGATCCGCTTCTTCGACCGATACATCGAGCGCGACCAGCACCGTCCCGGCCTCGACGATTTGGCCCGGTGCGAACCGCACGTGGGCGACGGTCCCCGGCAGCTCATTGCGAAGGGTGATTGAGCGCAGTGCCAGCACCGTCCCGATGGACGTGGTGGTCTGCCGGTGTTCGATCTCTTTGGCGACGGCCACAGTCACCGCTTCCATCGGCTCCGGCTGGTTGGCCGAGGCGGCAGCCTGGTCTTGAATGGTCCCGTATTTCCACGCGGCCAATCCCACGCCGGACGCCACAACCGCCAGAAGCAACAGCGACGACCGGAACCACGTACGATGAATCATCAGCGTGACCCTCCCCATCTCAAAGCATGTCCTTTGGCTCGATGATTCAGCAATGACCGTTCCACGCGGAGGACGCGACGAGTGATGGATAAATACATGTGAATCCAGCGATTTTTTGGTGACCATCTCCTGAGATGAGGGTCATGGCCGATGGCTGCCTGCCCGTCATTCGGCACGTGCCGAAATATCGGCGACCTTCATCGAATCGAATCGATAAGAGCACATGAGACTTGGCTAGGTGGATCGCCAGACTTCTACCGAGGCTATTCATGACGACTGGATGAGCTCGTCGATTCTCATCATGTCGTCAGTGGGCCAAGCGAGGCCAGCCGCAACATGGCATCCCGTTCGGCCTCATGCGCCTGCCAGGCGGTGATCCCACCTTCCAAGGCCCAGGCGCGCTCATGGCCCGTCCGCCGCACCAGCACAGTGGCCTGCGCGCTGGACGCATCCTCGGGACAGGCGCAGTAGAATACGATGGTCCGATCCCTGGGCAGGACGTGGAGTTGCCTCGATAAGGAGTCCATGCTCATGGCCCAGGCATCCGTGATTCCCGGCTCCTCCCGTCGGTCATCCGCGGAGCGAAGATCCACGAAGAGAATCGCTTCGCCTGCATTGAGCCGTTCTTTCACCTCGGCCACCGTGATGCGAGGGGCCCGCTTCAACTCCCTGCGCCACCGCCACGCCTTGCCGGCGACATACACCATCATCAGCGCAGCGAGAGCGAGCCCTACGAGCGGGGTGACCTGCGTCGCGTGGGCTGCGATGTGCGGCGCTCCCGCGCCGAAGGCGTAGCCGATTCCGACTCCTAACCCGATCCAGAGCGCCGTGCCGATGGAGTCGTACAGGAGGAAGAGCGACGGCGCCAATCCCACCACGCCCGCCAACGGGGGCGCGATGGTGCTCAGTCCCGGAATGAACTTGGCCAGGACGAGCGAGTGCGGCCCATGCGTTCTGAAAATATCTTCGGTGCGCCGCACACAGGTATCCGGCTCCAGCGCAACCTTGCAGAGCAGGGCGAGCACCGACCTCCCGCGCCGTTGCCCCGCGAGGTACCAGAGGCCGTCGGCGAGCAGGGTGGCGGTGAATGCTGCGCTGACGGCTGGGATGAGCCCGATATGACCCGTGCCGACCAGCATCCCCGCCGCGACGAGCAGCGGCAAGGCGGGCAGGGGCAGCCCGAGCTGTTCCGCCAACACGACAGCAAACAGCACGAGCGTCCCATGGCGGTGCAGAATGTCGGTCATCACGTCCATCACATCACCAGCTCCACGCCGTTCCGCCCGCCAAGACTTGCCTCGCGCATCACCGCGGCTGCAACGCCGGATAGTCGATATAGCCCTTTTCGCCCGGCGTGTAGAAGGTCGCCGGGTCCGGCTGTGCCAGGGGCGCGCCGGCTTGGAACCGTTGGACCAGATCCGGGTTGGAGATGAAGAAGCTGGCGTAGCCGATCAGATCGGCGCCGCCGGCTGCGACCAGCGCAGCCCCACCTTCCAAGTCGAATCCGCCGGTGGCGATCAGCGGCCCTCGAAAATGCGGCCGCAGCAGCGTGAGCGGATCGAAGGCTTGCTCCGGTGGCAGTTCCCCGGGAGACCGCTGCACGTGTAAGTACGCCAGACCAAGCTGGTCCACTTCCGTCACGAGATGCACGTAGGTCCCAAGACGATCCTCGTCGTGCATATCGTTGAAGGTGGTGTCGGGGCTGATCCGGACACCGACCCGCTCGCTCGAACCCGCCGCTTCGACCATGGCCTCCAGGGTTTCGAGGACGAACCGCGCACGATTCTGAATGCTGCCTCCGTAGCGGTCCGTCCGCCGATTGCTGTTCGAGGAGAGAAACTGCATCGGCAGATAGCCGTTGGCGGCATGCAACTCCACTCCATCGAAGCCGGCGGCGATCGCATTCGCGGCCGCTTGCTGATACTCATCGATGACTGACGGAATCTCGTCCGTCGCCAAGGCCCGCGGCATGCTGTGCGGCTGTAAGCCGAAGGCATCCGTATAGATGGTGCCCGCGGCGCGGATTGCCGAGGGGGCCACCGGCGCGGCGTCGATCAGCCGATTGGCGCGATGTGCAATCCGGCCGACGTGCATCAGCTGAAGGAATATCCGTCCCCCACGCTGATGCACGGCGTCGGTGATGTGGCGCCAGGCCGCCACTTGTTCGGGCGCATGGATGCCCGGCGTCCGTGGATAGCCTTGCCCCGCCGGGCTCGGCTGCGTCCCCTCCGTGATGATGAGTCCGGCGTCGGCCCGCTGCGCGTAGTAGGTCACGGCCAGTTTCGATGGAACGCCATCGCGGCTGGCTCGGTTTCTCGTCATCGGCGCCATCACGACTCGATTTTTCAATGCGAGAGACCCGATCTTCACTGGCTCAAAAAGCGTCTTCGTTGCCATGATCGTCCTCCTGATTGCTCGGCGTTGCACGTTCCCACCAGACGCCCACCCCATATCAATGCCGCCCGGAGACCGTCTGACGCGGCGCGAGCCGGTCCGGCGACGCGACCGCATACCGGATGGTCGGCCGTTCCGCCGTTCCGTCGCGCGATAAGATGTGGATCTCTTCGACGAGCTGGCCGCACTCCGCGCAGGTCCAGGCCCTGATGGCCAGTGACCCGCTGTCGTCGGTCACGGTCCGGCTTCGCCCCTTCGACACCGCGGCATGGCGATGCCGGCATGCAACGGCGGCCATCGGGCGCCAGGGCTTGGTCATGGACTTCGTCGTCTGTAGTTTGGCTTTCATGGTGCGCCTCCTTCACGTCACGGCATGTCCATAGGACACCAGGACGCTCAAAACATGACGAACCGACGGGGGTCTCGCTTGCCGCCCCGGCGCTCCAACTCGCCAGCCGGCGCGAGCGACGTCCGCTTCGCGCTGAGATACGCCGTCCGGCTCTCGCGCATCACCATCGCCTTGAGCGCCGCCAGCATGGACATCATGATGAGTATCGTCATGATCACTCACTTTCCCCGCATGGCTGTCATCGACATTGACGGGCGAACAGCAGGAACCGTTCCACCTTGATCACGAAGGCTCGCCAATCTGTTAACTCTCGGTCTGGCAAGCGCAAATTGTTCTGCTCTTTCATGCGAACCATGCATGGACTCCATCCTGTGACGAAGCCGCCGCGCCGATAGATCGGCGCACGCCGAAATACGGGCGCAGCTCCGCCCCTTGAGTTTCAGTTTGCTATGGGAGTGGGAGAGCGGAATGCAGGCGGGGGGGACTGCGTATCAGCTCGGGCGCGTAATCCCCAGTTTCTGCATCTTGGATTGGAGCGTCGTGCGCTTCATGCCAAGCTTGGCCGCCGCGCCGGAGGGGCCGCCGATGATCCAATTGGTTTCTCGCAACACTTTGAGAATGTGGTCGCGCTCGGCCTCTTCGAGCGTCGCGATCGATCCGTTTCCGGCATGCAGCGCGTGCGAGGGGCGTTTCAGTTCGGCCAACGGAACGAAGAGATCGCTGCCTGAGGACAGAATGACGGCCCGTTCGATGAAGTTCTCCAGCTCGCGGATATTCCCGGGCCAGGGATACGCTTGCATGGCTTTCATCGCATCCGCGGGGATAGTTTCGATGCGTTTGTTCATGCGCGCGGCAAATTTCTGCGCGAAGTGCCGCACGAGCAGCGGAATGTCTTCGGCGCGCTCCCGCAAGGGCGGCACGGTGATCGGAAAGACCTTGAGGCGATAGTACAAATCGCTGCGGAACTTCTGCTCCTCCACCATCTGGCCGAGATCGCGGTTCGTCGCGGCGACGACGCGGACGTTGACGCGGATCGTGCGCGTGCTGCCCAACCGCTCGAACTCCTGCTCCTGCAGCACCCGGAGCAGCTTCACTTGGAGCTCCAGCGGAATCTCGCCCACCTCGTCCAGGAACAGCGTGCCGCGGTCGGCCAGTTCGAACCGGCCCATCTTGGTGGCGATGGCGCCGGTGAACGCGCCTTTCTCGTGCCCGAACAGCTCGCTCTCCAATAGGCCGGTGGGAATGGCCGCGCAATTGAGTTTCACAAAGGTCCGCTCGCGGCGGTCGCTCAGGTTGTGCAGCGCCCGGGCGATGAGCTCCTTGCCGCTGCCGGTTTCACCCAGGATCAAGACGGTGGAATCGGTCTTGGCCACGGTCTGAACTTGTTTCAGCACCTGCTTGAGCGCGCGGCTGTCGCCGACGATTTCCTCGAAATTGTATTCGGTCTGGATTTCTTCCTCGAGATACAGCTTTTCCTTGGCCAGCTTGTCTTTCAGCGCGGCGATCTCCTGGTAGGCCATCGAATTGGCGACCGCCAGGGCAATCTGCTTGCCCACCTCGCTGAGGAGCTCCGCGTCCGCCGCCGTAAAGGCTCCCTCCTGAAGGCTCCCGACGTTGAGCGCCCCCAGCGGGCGGTCGCGGAGCATCAGCGGCACGCAGCAGGCCGTCTTCACGCCTTCGGCCAGCAGACGCTTCGCCACGGTGCTCTCGGACTGTTCGAGATCCGCCCGGCTCAGCACCACGGCTTGCCGCCTGGTGATGGCTTCGCTGGAAGGACAGCCGCACAGTGTGCAAGTCGTGCCTTCTTCGAGGAACCCTTTCCGGCCGGGAAAATCCAGCGCGTAGAGTTTGAGCTGGTTAGCCTCCTGGTCCAGGAGCGTCAGGCTGATTGCATCCGCCTTCATGACGCTCCGGATGCTGGTCGTAATCGACCCGAACAGGTCGCGCAAGGCCAGATCGGCGACGACGGCGTTGTTCACTTCCAGCAAGAGCCGCTGGCGATCGCGCTCTCTCGTCAATTGCTCCTGATAGGCCTGGGCGGTCTCGGCGTTCAACGCGTTGTCGAGAGCCACCGCGACCTGCTTCGCCACCTGCTGCATGAAGGCGATTTCCGACTCCTGATAGGCCCTTGCCTGCAGGCTGCCGAATCCCATGGCGCCGAGCCGGCGTTGCGCCGTCGTGAGCGGAACGACGCAGAACGATTGGACGCCGTTCTCGCGAAACAGGCTCATGAGCCCCGGGAAGCGGCGCTCCTGCGAGACGTCGTCCACCGTCAACGGCTGCTGGGTCTTCCACACCAGGCCTCCCGGCGACTCGTCGACGGGCGTTTCCAGCCCCGGCCGGATGGTCGCAGGCCTCGATGTGACGAGCAGCCAGAGCCGCATGACGTCGCGAGCGGGGTCGTGCAAGACGGCGTTGATGAAATCGAACGGCACGATCTGGGGAAGCCGGGCGGCCAGGTCCTGCAGCAGGAGATTCACATCGCGGTGCGAAGCGATCGATTCCGTGACTTCGAGGAGCAAACGCAATCGATCCCGTTGGCGGGTCACGTCTTGATGATGCAGCACATTATCCACGGCCAGCGCCACCTGTTTGCCGACGTGCTGCAGAAACTGGAGATCCTCCTCGCCATACGCTTCCGGCCGGAGGCTCGAAAAGCCCATGGCGCCCAGGCGACGCACCGCCGTGGTCAGCGGCACCATGCAAAAAGAGCGGATCCCGTCCTCCTTCATCCGCTCGAGAACCTTGGGCCAACGATGCTCTCGAGCGAGGTCCGGCACCAGCAGCGGCTGCTGGGTCTGCCAGGCGAAGCCGGCGGGGGTCTCGTCCAGCCGATCCTCATGGCCGCCGACCAAATCCGCCGGGACATTGGCCTGGATGGTATGCAAGCGCATCGTATGGCGCTGGGGATCGTAGAGGGAGAGGCCGACGAAATTCACCTGGACCACGCGGGGAAGACGCCGGGCGAGGTCGCGAAAGAGCTCGTGCAGGTCTCGGTGCGCCGAAATGGCTTCGGCCACTTCGAGCAGCGCCCGATACTGCCCGAGCTCCGAGCGTTCGAGAGGGAGCGACGGTGCGGTTTCCACAGCCGCTAGTATGGACCGGCTTGTCATTCTCGCGCAACCCCGCCGGTCTCAGAGGCGCAGCGGCTTGATCGGCGAGAGGACCGCCGCGGGGTCGCTCTTCCAGAGCGACTCGTCGGCGTCGACGTACAGCTCCACTTCGTTGCCATCCGGGTCGCGCAGGTACAGGCTCTGGCTGACCGTATGGTCGCTCATGCCGTCGATCGGCACCCCGGCCTCCTCCAGCTCTCGCTTCGCTTGCCGCAATTCCTCGAGACTGTCGCCGACTTTGATCCCGATGTGGTACAGCCCGCGGCGCCGGCCAGCCGGGGGTCCCGGCGCGTCGCCGACTTGGATGAGCAACAGCTCGTGATGCGTACGGCCGGAGGTGAGCGCCACGGCCGCGCCGTTGAAAATGCGGCCGACTTCCTGGAATCCCAATAAGTCGCGATAGAAGGCCAGCGCCCGTTCCAGGTCTTTCACATAGAAGACAACGTGACCGAGATAGTGGGCTTTCATGTGTCCCTCATCGTTCGTGAACCGTCGTTCGTCTCGCGCGATCTGAAATTGGGCGCTTCAGCAAGCGATCTACGCTTCACGGGATACGCGTTCCTTTTACGTGCTCCCTTCCCCGATAGCCGAATGTAATGCCCGCTTTTTGGACTTCCCGATAGGGGAGCAGCCAGACCAACGATTCATCGGACAGGTCGCCGACCTGGATGCGGTTGCCCCACGGATCGCGGAAGTCGCAGCGGAACCGGGGATGCAATTTCAATTTGTATTTCCTGGTCAGCTTGCATCGGACTTCTTGGATCTGTGTGGCGTCCCGCACCATGAGGCCGAAGTGCCGCACCCGGTCCGGCCGGAGCTGGTCCACTTCAAAGATCGCCAGGAACTGATGCTCGCCCAGTTTGCACCAGGCTGCGCCTTCGCCGCCCCGCAACATCTTGAGCCCGAAGACGTCGGAATAGAACTTGACCGCCTTCTTCGCGTCGGTGACTTCGATCGCAATATGGTTGCACCCGTAGACCTGGACCGCCATCGTTACCTCCTGTCCGGCGACGGCACTGCGGGCGCCGTTCTCTGAGCCAGTACCCGAACGATCGCCGACCGGAACACTTCGGCCGGCTGGGCGCCGGACAGGCCATACGCGCGGTTGAGGATAAAGTACGGAACCGCCCGAATCCCGAGCCTGAGACCGTCGGCTTCCTCCGCCCGGACCTCTGCCGTTCCCTCATCGCCGCGCAGGAACGCCTCTGCGTCCAGGCCGGCCCGCGCCGCGAGTTCGGTGAGGACCGCCTGAGCGCCGATGTCGGCGCCTTCTTCGAAATAGCCCGTGAACAGCGCCTCCACGACGGCATCCTGCCGGCCCTGCCGCGCGGCATGCCAGATGAGCCGATGGGCGTGGAAGGTATTGGGCGTCCGCGCGATCCTTTCAAAGACGAACGCAATCCCTTCCGCTTCGCCAGCCGCCCGCACCTGTTCCTCCAGCCTCGCCAACGCGTCGAGGCTGCCGAACTTGGCCTCGAGATAGTCCCGCCGGCCCGTCCCGCCTTCCGGCATCGTGGGATTCAGTTCAAACGGCCGCCACAGGATCTGCGGCCGCTCGCGCTCGCCCAGTTGAGCGAGCGCCTTCTCCAGCCGGCGCTTACCGACGTAGCACCAGGGACACACGATGTCCGAGTAGACCTCGATCGTCCACGCCTGCTCGCTCATGACAGGTGTCCCATCTTGCCCGCCTGGTAATCCTGTACCGCTTGGATGAGCTCGGCTTTCGTGTTCATGACAAAGGGCCCATAACGGGCGATCGGTTCATTGATCGGCTCGCCGCTCATGAGCAACAGCCGGCTCTCGTCCCGCGCCTCGATGCCGAGGTCCGCCCCCTGTCGCTGATACACCACCAGCTCGGCTTCGCTGGCTTCCCGCGCGCCGTTGACGGCCACGCGGCCTTGGAGGACGAAGAGCGCGGTGTTCTGCTCCTCCGGCACGCTCAGCGTCACGCGAGCGCCGGCCTGCAGGCGGATATCGTACAGCTCGACCGGCGTGAAGGTGCGGGCCGGTCCCTTGCGGCCTTGGAAACTTCCCGCGATGACACGCAGCACGCCGGCATCCCGGTCCAGCGGCACAGCCGGGATCTCGGCGTCGAGGATGGACTGGTAGCGAGGCGCCGACATCTTCCGGGCGCGCGGCAGATTCACCCACAGCTGGATGGCGTGAAGCGTGCCGCCCTTACGGGCAAACTCGCGCTCGTGCATCTCTTCATGCACCACGCCCGAGGCGGCCGTCATCCACTGCACATCGCCCGGGCCGATGATCCCGGCGTGGCCCGCCGAATCCCGATGGGCCAACGACCCCTCGTAGACAATCGTCACCGTTTCGAACCCGCGATGCGGATGTTCGCCGACTCCGCGCGGATGGTCCGTGGGCGTGAAATACTGCGGTCCCGCGTAATCGAGCATCAAAAAAGGGCTCACCGCCCGATCGAGATCGTTGCTCGGAAACAGATTCCTTACCGGAAACCCGTCGCCCACCATGTGGGTGGAGCCGGGCCGATAGATGCCCTGGATGTCCTTCGTCGTCGCCGTGTTTGTGGACATGTGGTCTCTCCTTTCCTCTCCGACGGTGCGCCGGAATGTGTGGTTTCATCCCATCCGCTTGGCGATGGCTCCATCCACCGACCATCGACCCGCCCCGGTGATCAGCAGCGTGGCGGCGATCCCGATGACCAAGAGATGATACTCGAAGCCTTCACCCTGTTGCTGGCCGAACCAGTTCATGAAGAAGCCGTAGGGGAGATGCGCCATCGTGATGGCGCCTACCATGATGATGATCAAGCTGGCCGCGCTGAAACGCGTCAGGAATCCCGCGAGCAAGCCGAGACTCCCAAAAAATTCTCCGATGATCACCAGCAACGCGATGAGCCAGGGAAGCCCGAGCTTCTCCGTGAAAAACCCCATGGTGCCTCCGAATCCAAAGCCGCCGAACCAACCCAGCAGCTTCTGCGCGCCGTGCGGAAACATCACGAGTCCCAACGTGAGGCGCAGCAGCAGGCCCGCCCAGCTCTCGTCCGTCTCCAAGAGTTTTCGCATCGTCCACCTCCCGGCTTGACCGAAAGAACCCTCGTCGCGATGCCCTCGCCTGATGCCTAGCATAATAGTTCTAGTTAGAACCAAGTCAAGTGGCCATGATGGCGTCTGTCGTGCCTGCAGGCCGTCCATCAATGTTTTCAATGGGATACCGAATGGCGAGGTAAGCCGAATGGGCGCGGTCGAGAACCGATTATTTTCTCTCTTTGATCGCCCGCTCGACTTCGCGGCCGGCTTCGCGGGCTTTGATGGATTCACGCCGGTCGTACAGCTTCTTGCCTTTCGCCAGGCCGAGCTCCACTTTGGCATGGCCGCGAGTGGAAAAATAGATGCGGAGGGGAACGAGGGTCAGTCCTTTGAGTTGCGTCTTGCCGATCAGCTTGTCGATTTCCTTTTTGTGCAGCAATAATTTCCGCACGCGCGTCGGGTCGTGGTTCATGATGTTGCCGTGACTGTAGGGGCTGATGTGACAATTGTAGAGAAACACCTCGCCGTCTTTCACGGACGCATAGGCGTCTTGCAAATTGGCGCGTCCGTCGCGGAGCGATTTGACCTCCGTGCCCTGCAGGACGATGCCGGCTTCGAGCTTCTCTTCGATGAAGTAGTCGTGGTAGGCCTTGCGATTGGTGACGACCACTCTCTCGGTCTGTTCTTTCGTCATGCGGCTCGCTCGTCGGCTTGACCGGTTCGTCGCAGACTTCTAAGATTGGCGGCCATGGCGACGTCTCATCGATTGGATTCCTTCGGCACGATCCTCTCGGGACTGGCCAAACGCCTCGGGCTCGAATCACGTCTGGTTGAACTGCGCCTTCAGCATCAGTGGCGCGAGTTGGTGGGCGAGCCTATCGGATCCCACACCTGGCCGCAGCAGATCCGGTTCAAGAAGCTCTACCTGCTCGTCCGGAACTCCGTCTGGCTGCAGCAATTGACTTTCCTCAAGCCGACGCTCTTGGCAAAGCTCCACGCGGTCATCGGCCCGGACCTGTTCACGGAGATCGTGTTTCGCGTCGGTGAAATCCCGGTTGCCGAGTCGTCGATTTCAGCCGACCAGAATGCGGGTCAACCGCTCAGTGACCAGTCCCTGACGGAAGCCGCGGCTCATACCGCCTCCATACGGGACCCCGACCTTCGCGACCGACTCACGCAGGTGATGGCGGAAGCGCTCGCACGCACGAATCCTAAGGAGCCGACACCGGACCCCGAAAGAGCTGCCGCGCGTACGCGGCGGTAGCCGCCGAATCCGGCCCCTCGACGAGCGGACCGATCCGTCCCTCTTCCTCCGTCTCCGTCAGTCGATAGAACCCCCGCAACGCTCTCCGGAAACCCTCTCGCACCTCGCGATCCTCGCCGGTCAGAAACTTATGCAGAATGTCCGGCTCCGCCCAGGCATCGTGGGTGAAGACATAGATAGTGATGCGACGGTACCGGCCGCGCGGATCGTCCGGCGTCGTGGGGCGGATTTTCATGGGGCCGAAATTGCGGGACTCGTGTCCGACCTTGCGAAATCGCTCGATCAGCGTTTCGATCTCGGTGTCGCTGGTCCAAGGCGGCACATGTACCGCGACGGCCGTCCCTTCCTGCGATCCGATGCTGTACGGAGGAATCGAGCGATCGGGCCGGCTCAGATACATGCCGCCCCAAATCAAGCCGAAGGACCCGAAGAAGACCGTCAAGGCGAGCTTGACGACCGTATCGAGCGGCTTCTTCTTGGGCGCGGCCGTCGGCTGGAGAATCGGCTGGTCCATGGGAAGAGGGAGACGGACGTGCAGGAGGCTTAGCCCGCCGGCTCGTCGGGCGCGACATCCTCCCGCTCAACCGCCTCGGCGAGGCGTGCCACGCCGACCACCCGATCCTCGTCGCCTTCCAGATCAAGCACCCGGACGCCTTGCGTGTTGCGACCGACTTCCCGAATGTCGTCCACCTTGCACCGCAGGACCTTGCCCTGCGCGGCCATGATCATGATCTCATCGCCGTCCCGGACCTGCAGGAATCCGACCGCAGGCCCGTTCTTCTCGGTGGTTTTCACGCTGATGATGCCCTTGCCGCCGCGGCCTTGCACGCGGTATTCGCCCACCGGCGTGCGCTTCCCGTATCCGCCTTCGGTGACGGTGAGAATGGCGGTCGTGGAATCCGGCGTGATCGTTTCCATGCCGATGACTTCGTTGCCTTCTTCCAGCGTGATGCCTTTCACGCCGTAGGCCGTCCGCCCCATGGGGCGGACTTCCTCTTCCTTGAACCGGATCGTGATGCCCTGCCTCGTCCCGAGCAAAATTTCCCGCTGGCCGTCGGTCAGGTGGACACTGATGAGTTTGTCGCCTTCTTCCAGACTGAGGGCGATGATGCCGCCCTGGCGCGGATTGCTGTAGGCGGACAGTTCCGTCTTTTTCACGAGGCCCTTCTTCGTCGCCATGACGACGTAGCGGTCGTCCCGGAATTCCTTGACCGGCAGGGTGGCCGTGACCTTTTCGTTGCCGGACAAGGCCAACAAATTGACCAAGGCCTTGCCCTTCGCGGCTCGGCCCGCCTCGGGAATCTCGTGCACCTTGAGCCAATAGACTTTCCCCGCGTCCGTGAAGAAGAGCAGGGTGTCATGCGTGGAGGCGGTGAACAGCGTTTCGACGAAGTCCTCGTCCTTGATGCCCATGCCGATCTTGCCCTTGCCGCCCCTCCGCTGCGCACGATAGAGCGACACGGCATTGCGCTTGATGTAGCCCGCGTGCGAGATCGTGACGATGACCTCTTCTTCCGCGATCAAGTCTTCCAGACTGATCTCCGCCTCTTCCTTCACGATCTGCGTGCGCCGATCGTCCTTGTAGGCTTCGCGGATCTCCGTCAGCTCGTCCTTGATGATCGTCCGCACGAGCGCCTCGCTGGCCAGCACGGATTTGAGATACTCGATTTGCTTCAAGACTTCCTGATACTCCTCGATCAGCTTGGTCCGTTCCAGCTGCGTGAGCCGCTGGAGACGCATGTCGAGGATCGCGTTGGCTTGGATCTCGCTGAGCGTGAACTGCCGCATCAACCCCGCTCTGGCTTCATCGGGCGATTGCGAGCGGCGAATCAGCGCGATCACGGCGTCCAGATGATCGAGCGCGATTTTCAGACCCTCGAGAATGTGCGCGCGCTCTTCCGCCTTGCGCAGCTCGTAGGCGGTGCGCCGCACCACCACTTCCCGGCGGTGCTCGATGAAGTGGTGCAGGATCTGCTTGAGGTTCAGGACTTCGGGGCGGTTGTTGACGAGCGCCAGCATGATGACGCCGAAGGTGGTCTCCAGCTGCGTGTTCTTGTACAGATTGTTCAGCACCACCTGGGGAATCTCGTTGCGCTTGAGCTCGATGACGACCCGCACCCCTTCCCTGTCCGACGATTCGTCGCGCAGATCGGAAATGCCCTTGATCCGGTCCTCCTGGATCAATTCCGCGATCTTCTCGATGAGCTTCGCCTTGTTGACCTGATAGGGGATCTCCGTGACGATGAGCCGCTCGCGTTCCGTCCGCTCGTCCGTTTCCACCACGACTTTCGCCCGCAGCTTGAGCAGCCCGCGCCCCGTCTCGTAGGCTTCCTTGATCCCGCTCACGCCGTAAATGAAGCCGGCGGTCGGGAAATCAGGGCCCGGGATTTTCTTCATGAGCTGCGCGACGGTTGCATCCGGATTCTCCAAGAGCAGCAGCAACCCGTCGATCACTTCGGCGATGTTGTGGGTCGGAATGTTCGTCGCATAGCCGACCGCGA
>CAZXRB010000084.1:0-13845 GCA_964642845.1 uncultured Nitrospira sp. | reverse complement strand
CATCCCTCCGATCAGCACCATCGCGAACAAGCGCGCTCGCATCATACGTCCCTCCTCTTGCGATCACTACTTCGCAATGTGAGTGCCACCATTCCGGTTCCCGTGATTCTGCCATTCCGGTCCCCCGGACGATCGCCGCCTGACGCCATTCACCACAGCCTCGCCCTCCGCTCTGCTGCAAAACGCCGCACCGCTGTTTATCCCGCACCCTTGAAAGGTGTGGCAAGCCCCGCGAACCGGTGATTTTCCCGATGCGGCCCCCTGCCGCACAGGCACATCCGATGCAGCTTGGATACCCGGCCACGGAGTATGATAACCGACGGAAGGAGCCGGTATGCGAATACTGTGTGCGGTCGATGGATCGGAATATGCGCAATGGGGCCTGCAAGCGTTGGAGGCATTGGCCAGCCGCGAGCCGGAGCATGTCATGCTGCTCCATGTGATCGATGCCCCGGCGCTCCGCGCCGTGCAGGGCAAGAATCCGGTGGCGGCCAAGCGTGCGCTCGCCGCGTCTGAAAAGGCGGGCAGCCTCCTCTTGCGCGATGCCGAGCGAACCGCCAAGGTGGCGCTGAGCCAAGCCGCGACGGGGCCCCGCACCAAGCTGCGCCCCGTGCTGGCGCGCGGGCCGGTCGCCCCGACCATCGTCCGGCAGGCGCGCCGGCTCAAGGCCGATCTCATCCTGATCGGCTCGCGCGGCCTGAGCGACATCAAAGGATTCTTGCTGGGCAGCATTTCCCGCCAGGTCGTGTCGGCCGCGCCCTGTCCGGTGCTCGTCGTGAAGCAGCCGACCCCCTCGATCACGCGCGTCGCCTTGGCCGTCGATGACTCGCCGCACTCGCGCACCGCCGCCCGCTTTCTCCGCGCACACATTCTGCCCGACTCCGCGACCGTGACGATTCTCTCCTCCGTCGAAAGCCCGGTGACCGAATTGGCCGCGCGCCATCTGTCCGAGGCGCAGCTGGCGGAGCTGACCAAGCCGGTACTCGAACGGGCCACGAAGCTCGTCAACGGGTTGCGGAACGACTTCATCAAGGAGGGCTTTCCCGTGGTCACGCAGGTGCAGATGAACCACGTGATCGACACCATCCTGAAACACGTGGAGGCCGAGCACGATCACTTGTTGGTGATGGGCGCCCGCAATCCGACGAAGAGCGAGCGGCTGTACTTGGGCAGCGTCTCGGAAACGCTGCTGAAATACGCGCCCTGTTCGGTGCTCGTCGTGCGCGGCGCCCCGGCTTAGGGACTGGCTCCGGCGCAGCCGGTGCCTGTCCCGTTGTCCGGCGCGAGGCACCGGGACAGCCGCCGGCAAGAGACGCGGCAGTCCTCGTCGTTTCATCGAACCGTTCAGTAAGATGTAGAGATGGAACGTGCGCCTGAAATCCGGTTCCACGACATCAACCGGCTGTCGGGGGAGGAGGTCTGCAAGCGGCTGGAGACGGCCCCCGGCGGCCTCTCCGCCGACGAAGCGCCGCGCCGGCTGGCACAATACGGCCCCAATGTCTTGACTCCGCCGCAGCGCTACGGGTGGCTGCGCGGGCTGGTTCGGCACTTCACGCATTTCTTGGCCGTGTTGTTGTGGATCGCCGCCGGCCTCTCGTTCGCCGCCGAGGCGATGCGGCCGGGCGAAGGCATGGCGACCTTGGGATGGGCCATTCTGGGCGTCATCGTCATCAACGCGCTGTTTGCGTTTCTGCAAGAGCACAAGGCCGAACGCGCGGTCCAGGCGCTGCACCGCGTCTTGCCCGACAAGGCCTGGGTCGTGCGGGACGGCCAATCCGTCGAAGTGCCCCGCAGCGACATCGTGCCGGGCGATGTGCTGTTGCTCGACGAAGGCGAGCGGGTGCCCGCCGATGCCCGCCTCATCGAGGCCGTGGGCATGCGGGTGGACAACGCCGCCCTCACGGGCGAATCCAAACCGAAGCGGCGCACCGCCGAACCGTCCGAAGACGGCCACTGGCTCGACCTGCCGAATCTCGTGTTCGCCGGCACGACGATCCTCTCCGGCCACGGCCGCGCCGTGGTGTTTGCGGGCGGGATGCGGACCGAGTTCGGCAAGATCGCCCGGCTCAGCACGGCGGTGGAGACCGACTTGAGCCCGCTGCAGAAGGAAATCATCACGGTCACCCGCATCGTCGCGGCGATTTCTCTCGCCATGGGCGCGGCGTTCTTCGGCATCGGCCTCTGGACCGGCTTGGGATTCTGGATCAGCGCGATTTTCGGCATCGGCATCATCGTGGCCAACGTGCCGGAAGGGTTGCTCCCGACCGTGACGCTGTCGCTCGCCATGGCGAGCCAACGGATGGCGAAGCGCAAGGCACTGATCAAGCACCTGCCGTCGGTCGAAACGCTCGGCTGCACCACGGTGATCTGCACGGACAAGACCGGCACGCTCACGGAAAACCGGATGAAAGTGGACCGCTTCTATGTCGATCGCCTGGTCATCGAATCCCGGGAGGGCTGTTTCTTCGCCGCCGGCCGGCTCGTGCCCAACATCGAGGCGGAACGGTGGCGCCCCTTTTTCGACGCCCTGCTCCATTGCCAGAACGCGAAACGGGTGCGGCGGCCGGATGGCCGTTCGTCCCTCACCGGCGATCCGACGGAAGTGGCGCTGTTGGAATTCGCCATCGACCATGGCCTGGCCCACCGGCCGCCGCTGCGGCGCATGGGGGAACTGGCGTTCGATGCCGACCGGAAACGGATGAGCACGCTGCACTGGTCGGAAGGCCGGCTCGTCGCCTTTACGAAAGGCGCGCCCGAGTCCGTGCTGCCGCTCTGCAGCGAGATCCTGCTGCACGGCGAAACCGTCGCCATGCCCCCCGACGAGCGGGCCCGCATCCTGACCCAAAGCCGGGCCTTTGCCGAACAGGCCTACCGCGTGCTGGCGGTCGCCATGCGGGACGTCGCCCATCAGCCCGAGCACATCGAGGTCGAGACCGTCGAAGTAAACCTGACGTTCCTCGGCCTGGTCGCGATGATGGATCCGCCGCACCGCGAAGTGCCGGCCGCCATTGCCACCTGCCGGCGAGCCGGCGTCCGGGCCGTCATGATCACCGGCGACCATCCGCTCGCGGCGCTGGCGATCGCGCGCCGGATCGGCCTGGTTCCCGCGCATGTGCCGGGACAAGCGGACGGCTTCGTGCCCGTGATCGAAGGAACGGAATTGGACAGGATGGGGGACGAACCTCTTCGCCAATTGCTGACGCCGTCCCAGTCGGGCGAGCCCGATCCCGTGTTCGCGCGCATGGCGCCGCGCCACAAGATGCGGGTGGTCGCCATGCTCAAGGAAATGGGAGAGGTGGTGGCGGTCACCGGCGACGGCGTCAACGATGCGCCGGCGCTCAAGAAGGCCGACATCGGCGTGGCCATGGGCATCGCCGGCACGGACGTGGCGAAAGAGACGGCCGACATCATTTTGCTCGACGACAACTTCGCGACGATCGTGAGCGCGATCGAGGAAGGCCGCGCGGTCTACGACAACATCCGGAAGTTCACGACGTATATTCTGTCGAGCAACGTGCCCGAAATCGTGCCGTTCCTGGGCTACGGCTTTCTCGGCCTGCCGCTGGCCCTGACCATTCCCCAGGTCCTGGCGGTCGATCTCGGCACCGACATGCTGCCCGCCTTGGGCCTCGGCACCGAACGCCCCCACCCGGACGTCATGGATCGCCCGCCGCGCCCCAGGACGGAGCGCCTGTTGAGCCGTGCGTTGTTGCTCCGCGCCTATCTGTTCCTGGGCCTCATCGAAGCTGCGATCGCCATGGGAGGCTTCTTCCTCTATCTGCTCGCGCGCGGCTGGACGTGGGGCCAGCCGCTCGACTGGTCGTCGGCCTTATACAAGGAGGCGACGAGCGTCACCTTCGCGGGCATCGTGCTTGCCCAGGTGGCCAACGTGTTCGCCTGCCGCTCGGCGCGCCATTCCATGAGTCGATTGGGATGGGCCGCCAACCCGCTCATTCTCTGGGGCGTCGCGACGGAAGTGCTGCTGCTCCTGTTCATCATCTATACGCCGTTGGGCAACGCCATCTTCGGGACGGCGCGCCTGCCCCTCTGGATCTTCGGCCCGCTGGCGGTCGGCGCGCTGCTGCTGCTGGTGGCCGAAGAGGCGCGAAAATGGTTGGCGCAGCGGTAGACGCTCACAGTTCGCGGACGAATTGCTGCCAGGGCACCGCCTTGACGCCCGGAGCCAAGGCGGTGGTCACGACCGGAGTCGTCGGGGGCTGATGGACCAGGAACATGTTCAGGCCGCCATGTGGTCGCTTCTTCCTCAAGACTTGGCCCAATCGCTGCATCGGCGCAGCCATCGCCGGTGTCACCGTGCGTGTGGCCTTGCACTCCACCAGTGAAACCGACCCGCGCCGACCTGGAATCAGGAAGTCCACCTCCAGTCCTTGTTCATCTCGAAAGTAATAGATCTCCGCGCGCCGGCCGCCGTTGATCTGGGCTTTGACGATTTCCGACGCGACGAAACCCTCAAAGAGCGCGCCGAGGAACGGTGACCGTGCCAATTCGCGCACCGAATCGATGCCCAGCAGATGGCAGGCCAATCCCGGGTCGGCAACGTAGATTTTGGACGACTTGATCAGACGCTTGCCCAAATTCTCATAGAACGGGGGGACGATCAGCACCTGTGCCGTGGTCTCCAACACTCCGAGCCATTGCGTGATCGTCGGCACGCTGACGCCCAACGGCGCGGCCAAGTCGGTCTTGTTCAGAATCTGGCCGTGACGGCTGGCGACCAACGCGAGGAAGCGCCGAAACGTCGAGAGATCCTTCACGGCCGTGACGGCGCGCACGTCCCGCTCCAGATACGTTTGCACGTAGGAATTGAACCACTGCGGCGCGGCGCCCGGACGCGCCACCGCCTCGGGATATCCGCCCAGAAGCAGGCTCACTTTGGGACTTTCCCGCGTCGACAAAGGGCGCAGTTGCAGCACGGCGGCGCGACCCGCCATAGATTCCGTCACTCCCTGCATCAACGGTGCTTCTTGCGAACCGGTCAACAGCCATTGGCCGGTTTTCCTGGGGCGCTGATCGAGACGCGCCCGCACCAGGCTAAAGATTTCCGGCACATTCTGCACTTCATCAAGAATCACGGGCGGAGTCACGCCGTCGAGAAATCCGTGAGGGTCGGCCCGCAATCGAGCCACGATGGACGGGTCTTCGAGCAGGAAATAGGTAGCCTTGGGGAAGACATGCCGTAAAAGCCATGTCTTGCCGGCCCGCCGCGGCCCCGTCAGCACAACGGCCGGGAAGTTTCTTGCCGCTTTCGCGAGCGGCTCTTCCAGTTCTCGACGAATATACCGCATGCATGAGGATTCTAAAGTATCAGTTTAAAATTCTCAATCCTGGCTGGAGTACGATGACGAGACGCGAGGGGCAGGAGCGACTGAGGAGACCGGTTGCCACCCCACACAGAGCGGCAGCAGGACGCCAGCCGTCCGTTCTCAGTCTTCCGGCGAGAACGGCGCCATTCGACAGACTGCGGCGAACGCCAGGGACCATTCGCCCGTCGACTCACCGGGCCGCCGAGGGAACGGGGACGACTTGCACCTTGAAGGGCTCGGCGGCCGATCCCGCGTGGAGCGACCGGTGCGGGAACGGAATCTCGATGCCCTGCTCGTCGAAGGCCTTCTTCAGCCGCCGGCGGTACTCGCGCCCGACGTTCCACTGTTCCAGCGGCTTGGTCTTGATGCGGATCCGGACGACCACGGACGAGTCCGCGAAATTGTCGACGCCGACGATCTCGATCGGCGACACGAACTTGTCGCCGAAGGCGGGATCGTGCTGAAGCTCTTCGCCGACGCGGCGCATCACGTCGGCCACGCGGTCGGTGTCCTCCTTGTAGGCCACGCCCATATCCAGCACGAAGGCCGACCAGTCCTTGGTCATGTTCGACAAGGTCGTGATCGTCCCGTTGGGAAAGATATGGACGACGCCGGAGAAATCGCGAAGGATGATGGTGCGGAACGTGATCGCCTCGACGAGGCCGCCGGTGCCGTTAATGATCGCGACGTCTCCGAGGCGGATCTGATCTTCCAGAATGATGAAAAAGCCGCTGATCAGATCGCGGATCAGGTTCTGCGCGCCGAAGCCGATGGCCAACCCCAAAATGCCGGCGCCGGCGAGCACCGGCCGGACGTCGAACCCCACCAGATCCAACAGCTCCACGGCCACGATGGACCAAATGAAGGCCAGCGCGATGGTCCGCAGAATGCCGGTCAACGTCGCGGCCCGCTTCTTCGCCGTCCCAGGCACCGGCTCCGTCCGCTCCCCGGCCAAGCTGATGATGCGCTCCAGATGCGACAGGCCGAGCCTGACGGCACGCACCGCCACATACCCGATCACCAAGACGACGGCGATCCGGATGCCCGCCTGGACGACGGCGGCCCCCACATGCACCAACGACGGCACCATGCCTTCCCAGGACCATGCGACCATACGAGTCCTCCTTCCTGCTTCGATCAGTGAAAGACGTCAAAATTCCCGAATCACACGCAGGCCGATTTCCGGCACCGCGAGGTCGGTCGTGACCCGCACGCCGGCGCCCGCTTGCAGCATCCAGTGCCGGCCCGCTTCATAGTGAAGCTGCGGCATGATGAGCAGCGATGTGTCGCCGCCGATGACCTGGCTGAGGTTCATTTCCACCCCGGCGACCCACCGTGGCGTGAGATCCGCGAACAGCGTCAGGTTGGTCAGCCATTCGGCCCGCCGCGCCGGGACATTGCCCGCCACTTCCCCGCGGGCGCCGGCCATGCCGAAGATGCTCCACGTTTCGTCCACGCGCCAGCCGGCCAGGTAGAGCAGCGTGGCCGTCCACAGGGCCGGATCGCGGTCGTACTGTAGGATCGCCTGCGCGCCGTGGATGAAGCGGTGGCTGAACGCGGTCCCGAACGTCGTTTGCCCCGCGGCCTTGAACGCCTCGAGCGCCGCGTCTTCCATCGGCAGCTCGAGTTCCAGCGCCGACCCGTCCGCGAACGCATATTCGATCTCCGGCGCCCACTCGACGCCCCGCCGATCCCGGCTTCGGCGGACCAGTCCGAGCGGGTCCGGCGTGTCGTCGGCCCGCCGCGACCGCGGCCGGAGCGGAAACAGGGCCAAGGTATTGGCCTCCCATTCGCCGCGCTTGGCGCCCAGCGGCCTGACGAGGTCGAACACCATCGGCTCCGGTATGCGCGGGCCGCGCTCTTCGCCCGACACCCGTTCGATCGTCTCTTCTTCGCCCAACTCCGGCGTCAGACGCGGCACCGGCACCTCGGGCGCCTGCGTGCGGAGGGATGCCGTGGCGTCCCGGAAGCGCCACGCCTCCGGCGACGAGACCGGCGGCGGGGCCGGCGGGCCGATCTCCGCGGCCTCCGCTCGCGCGCAGACGATCGCGCTCCAGACCAGCGTCCATGCGGCCAACGCTCGAATCATCGCGCCGCTCGATCACCGCCCCAGCTCATAGCCGATCCCGATGATGAAGGCTTCATCCGTCCGCTCGCGGCCGGGCGCCGGGGCGCCGTTGTACCGGAAATCGTACTCGAAATTGACATAGAGCTTGTCGGAGAGCGTGATGCGCACACCCTGGTCAGCCAGCACGCGCGTGGCGTTGCGGCTGCCGAAATCGCGGTAGCCCTCATGCTTGTGAAACAGGGCGATGCGGTCCGGAATCAGGGCGTACTCCCACCGGACGCCCCAGCGGACCGACGGCGCTTGCGTGATGTCCTGATTCGTGTAGTTCTCGTGCACGTAGGCGAAGCCTAGCGCCGCCGCCAGCGTGTGCCGTTTGGTATCCAGGAACTGATAGCCCATGCCGGCGCCCGAGGTGGTGCGCAAGATGAGACTTTGAAACGTATCCTTTTCGAACAGCGTGGAGGCGTCGACGAAGACCTTCGGACTGAGAAAGAAATCGTACTTCGCCGAGCCGAGGGAATTCCTCACGGTCACCCGGCGGCCCACCTCCCCGTAATTGTATTTGCCTTCCAGCAGCACGCGATGCCGGTCGGCGCGAATGGTCCAGCGGGTCGAGGCATTGATCGCGGTGGTATTCGTGTTCCCTTGCGTATTGTTGCCGCCGGCGGTGATGGTGCCGTGATACTGGATGGGGGGAGGCGGATTGATGGCGACCACGTCGTCCAGCGGAATCGCCGCGCCGGCGCCCAAGTCCGTAGCGCTGACGGTCGGCCGTTCGCGATAGAGAAAGTCGGTCCAACTGTTTTCCTCGCGCGTCTCGCGGCGCTGCACGGTGAGCGGCCGATCCGCGTGAACGCGGTGCACGCGCGTCCAGTCGATCGACACCGTCCCGCCGTAGTCGGTCCGTAGCGTCACGGTCCCTTCTTCCATTTTCACGATGTCGCCCGTCAGGCGATCGCCGTTGGTCAGGTACACCTCGTCGGCCCGGGCCGTGACGGCCCCCGCCAGGCACCACAGCACGGCGGAGAACACGAGCGCCGCGAGGGCAGCGGCTCCGCGGGACTCGGACGTTCGCCGGGCATCGAGCAGATGGGCCATCACGGAGGGTCGATCAGATCGGTGGTTCTGAACGTAAAGAAAAACAGGATCGTGTACTGGTTATAGTAGGTGGTCCCGCTCATCCAAGGCGTCGCGCGGACGAACCGGCCGCTGGGGATCTCGAAGATGTCGAGATGGAAGCGCACATACGCCACCTGATCCAAGACTTGATACAGCGTGAGTGCGGGCAGGGCGAACGGGATGATGATGCTCTGGATGGGAGGAATCCCGAAGAAGGTCTTGCCCTGGTTGGTCCCCATCGATTGCACCATGACCCGCACCAGGTAGGCGGCGTCCTCTTCGCGCTTCCGCACCCGGTAGCCCAACTCCCCCAGCCGGCCGCCGACGGCATCGCGGACGAACGTCAAATCCCACGACGGACTGTCGATGACGCCGAACGATTCGTCCTGTTCGTCCAAATGCAGGTGGGCCCGGTCGGTCTGGAGGCCGCTGACCTCCACCCGGATCGCTTCCCCGTCCGGCAGCGGCGCCGTCAGCTCCTCCAACGCTCGATCCACCGCCTGGGTCAGCAAGAGCTGCTCGATCGCGCTGCGGGGAGTCTTGGTCACCTCCTGGGGCAACGCGCAGCCGCTCAGCATGGACAGCAGCAGGAACAGCGGCGGCAGCCAACCGGACCGGACGAGCGGCGGCTTCGTCGAGCGATCGCACGCAGCCGAGAGGTCCACTATCCGACGCATCCTGAAGCCCATGGCCCTACGGCTCACTCGGAGCCAGCAGCTCCCCCGGGAGAGTCAGGACGTTGCGCAGCACATCGATGGCCAACCGCGGATAGCCGGTCAAGCCCTTCGCGAGGGATTCGAGCGGGAGATACTGGACGTCGGGGTCCCGCAACGGCCCCCGGACTTGGAACAGGGCCGTGGACAGCCCGGGGCGATCTCCGGCCAGCAACCGGCCGAACAGCGGCACCTTGCCGATGACGTCCGTGTACGCGCCGAGCGGACTCACCGCGAGCGCCACGTCCAGATTGTCGGCCGTCATGTCGTACCGGCCCGCTCCGCTGATTTTCAGCAGCGGGCTGTCGAACACCAGGTTGTCGGACGTCAGCACGCCGGCATGCACGGAGACCGCCGCTCCGAGCGAGTCGAACGGAATCCCCTCATGATCCAGGTCCACCTGTCCCTGCAGCAACGCCGGCACGTTCAACAGTTTGAGCACTTTCGGGAGAACCGTGCCGTGCAGGACGCGCCCGTCGGTCACACGGAGGTGCAGCGGGCCCCGGCTGTGCAGCGTGCTCACCACGGGGGTGGCGGGATGAAGCGTCGCCCGCAGGCGGCCCGCCAGTGACAGGAGCCCGCGGAGACGATCGGCGTCGGGATCGAACACCGAGAGGAGCCGGTGCACCGGCAGCCCATCGATCTTCAGATCGCCGTCGAGCTCGATCCGATCCCGTGGCCTCAGATCCGCGGTGAGGCGCGCGGACAACAGCCCGTCCGGCGTTTCGCCCCTCAGCCCATCCAGCTCCACCCGGCCGCCGTCGAGACGCAGGTGGCCGGACAACGTTTTGAAGGCCAGCCGATGGTACTGCGCCTGCTGGATCGTGACCGTCACGTCGGCACGGCTCGAGGCCGTCCACCGGCGCATCCGATCCAGGAACTCGGCGTCGCCTTCGGCGCCGCCGTGCCGCGGGATGAGCCGCGTTACATCGAGCCGCGAGGAGGTCACCATGAACGTCGGGCTGGGACGGCTCGCCCAGTGCTTGACGACGCCGCTGACCGTCACGTCGCTGTCGCCCACCTTGAACGACAGCCGGTTGAGCATCGCATCGTGGCCGGAGACCTGCAGCCGGAACGCGAGGTCCCGGAACGGGTCCCTGAGGCCCGGCACGAGGAGCTTCCCTCGTTGCACCTCGATCCATCCGGTCGGAGCCCACGACCGCCATTCCGCTGTCCGGCCCTTCGCCGCGAGCGATGCCTGCACGATGCCCTCCGCGCCCGGCCACAATACCATGGCGCCGGACAGCTTCTCGATCGGCAGAGGGCCGGCCCGCACATGCCAGTCGATCCACGGGCGCCCGCGCAATCGGACCTCCACCCGCCCTTCCACGCGCGCGTCCGGCAGCACCAGCGCCACGCGGGGCGCCGCCAGCCGCTTCCCTCTGATCCAGGTGCCTTCCCCTTCGAGCGCGGCGGCCGTTCCGGGCGCTTTGCGGATGATCGGCGGCGCCGTCACGCCGGCCTGCGTCAGATCGACCCGGCCGCGCCACCCCAACGACGAGGGGGGGCCGGACAGATGCACCGTCGCCTGGACAGGTCCGTCCATCGTCATTCCGGCCGCCCCGTCCCGCGGCGGGCCGAGCCACCGCTGGACCTCCGCAGCGGAGGCGGACAGCTCGACCGTTACATCCTCGAAGCGAGCTGCCGGCCCCATCGCCATCGCCCCCTGGACATCGAACCGGATCGGCCCCAGATGGCCGCGCAGATGCTTGAGCTCGATCAACCGCGGCGTGACCCCCACCGTTCCGTCCAGATGTTCCGCCGCGAGATTCCAGTCCGGAATCCGGGCCCCCAAATCGTGCCCGGTGATTTCGGCTTTGACGAGCTCCACGCGCGGAGCGGGGGTGAGGGGGCCGGCGACATGGACGGACAATTGCACATCGCCCGTGGGATCGGTGATCGCGCTCAACGCCTGCTCGCCGAGCGCCGCGCCACCGACGCCGTGCAGGACCGCCAGCAGGTCGCGGATTTTCCCGGTCCCGGTCAACTGCAGCTCCAGCGTGGGCGCCACAGTCAAGTGGGTCAGATCCAGTTTCCCGTTCGAGACCCGCAACGCGCCGACCTCGCCGGAGATATCCATCGCCTCGACGTGGACCGGGTCGAAAAACAACGTGGCCGACAGGTTCTGCACCGGCGTGCGTACCGCCCCGAACCGGCCGCCTCCCTGCGCCAGCTTGGCCGTGCCCTTCCATGTTCCCTGTTGCGGCTCGTCCACGCGGCCGCTGAACGTCGCGGACACGAGCTCGAGCGTGCCCGAGAGGTCGTGCTCGACGACGGCCGCACGGAGATCCGGCGGCACCCAGGCGGGCGGCACGTGCTGGACAAGCGTCCCCGCGGATACCGGTGTCGCCGACAGGGTCGCGGCATAACGAGGCTGCGCGCCGATCCCCAGCACGGCGCCGTGGCCGCGCACGGTCACCCACCCCAGCCGGACGTTCATGCGCGACAGGGTCACGTCATAGCCCGCCGCCCCCGGCATGACGAGCACCTGCGCCGTCACATCGACAGGCTGCCGGGCGGGCGGCCGCGCCGAGAGGGGAGACGTTTCAATCCAGGGCGCCAGGTCGAACCCCTCGAGCTCCACCGAGCCGTCGAACCCCACCGACGGCGCGGCGCTGAGCAGGGTCAGCGAGCCGGAGAGGAACAGCCGGCCGCCCTCGACGGCGCCCGTGACGCTGACATCCGCATCGGTCCGCAACAAATCGCTGTCGATGACGGCCGTGACGTTCGTGACGCGCATCTGCCGGGGCGTCTCGCGCTGATATTCGTCGAGGACCAGGATGTCCCCGCCGGTGATGTCCACATCGGGCAGCAGCCATTTCCACGTGAATCCGCCGCCGTCATGGTCCGCACCGGCCGCGGGCGCGGCGCGATCGAACGGGCCCCGCCATCGGCCGTCGCGATCCCGCCGAAGGACGACGTACGGCTCTGCCGCGGTGACGCGGACGACCGCGAGCCGCTTTTTCAGGAGCGGCAGGAGCCGCAGCGTGACGGCACCCTGGCGGGCCCGGAAGGCCTCCTCCGGATGCCGGTCGTTCCGCACGACGAGATCCGAGAATTCAAGAGCGAGCCGCGGCATCAGGCGAATGCGGAAGGAGGACGCTTCGAGGCCGGTCTCGCTGTTCAGCCGTTCCAGGATGAGCCGCTGCACCGCCGAGTGATTGAGGCAGACGGTCAGCGCGGGCACGAGCAGAATGAGCGCGGCCGCCACGAGGAACCAGCGGGGGACGAAGCGTGTGCGACGAGCCATGGCGGTTGTGTCGATCGCGGCGGTCACCGGACCTTGTTCTTCCGCCCCTTCACGAGCACGACGACCCCGATAATGCCGATCACGACGGCCAACATCCCGAGCCATGCCAACGGTTCCATCAGAGTCTCCTTTCCATGCTCCGTCAGACCGCCCGCAGCCGCCGGTGATTCGCTGCGTCCCACTGCCGCCGCAGCCATTTTTCCACGCCCACGGCCAGGTACACGGCAACGGCGACGGCCAGCACGAGCGCCCAGGCCGGGCCGTCGATCGGCGCCGTATGGAACAGACGGTTCATCACGGGCGTATAGGTGAACAACATCTGCAACCCGACCATCACCGCGACCCCGCGCCAGATCCAGGGATTGCTGAAGACGCCGACGTGGAACATGGTGTGGTCGAGCGAGCGGCAGTTGAACAAATAGAACAGCTCCACCATGACGAAGACGTTCACGGCCGCCGTGCGGGCCTCCACCAACGAATCCGTGCGCTGCAGTTCCCATGCATACGCGCCGTAGGCGCCGGCCAGCATCAGTACCGACACGAGCACGATCCGTTCGATCAGCGCGCCCGTGAGAATCGGTTGATTCGGCCGGCGCGGCGGCCGCCGCATGATCTCCGGCTCCTTGGGCTCGAAGGCCAGCATCAAGCCCAGCGCCACCGCCGTCGTCATGTTGATCCAGAGAATCTGCACCGGCAGGATCGGGAGCACCGCGCCTGCGGCGATGGCGGTCAGCAGCACGAGCCCTTCGCCGCCGTTGGTGGGCAGCGTCCAGACGATGAACTTGGTCAAGTTGTCGAACACGCAGCGGCCTTCTTCCACGGCGGCTTCGATCGACGCGAAGTTGTCGTCGGTGAGCACCATGTCGGCGGCTTCCTTCGCCACTTCGGTCCCGCCGCGGCCCATCGCCACGCCGATGTCCGCCTGTTTGAGCGCCGGCGCGTCGTTGACGCCGTCGCCCGTCATCGCGACGACCTGGCCGCGCGCCTGCAGCGCTTCGACCAGCCGCAGCTTCTGCTCCGGTGACACCCGGGCGAACACGGCCGTGCGTTCCGCCGCGTCGGGCAACGCGTCCTGCGGCGTCGCCGCCAGGTCCTGCCCGGTCATGACGGAGAGGTCGCCGTTCGTTTGATCGGTCCGTCCGTCCAATCCGATCTGCGCCGCGATGGCCCGCGCGGTCAGCGCATGGTCGCCGGTGATCATTTTGACCGCGATCCCCGCGCTCCGGCAGGCGCGCACGGCCGCGACGGCTTCCGGCCGCGGCGGATCCATCATGGCTTGCAGACCGAGGAAGACGAGCCCTCCGTCGACATCGCGGTCGGCCAGCCTGTCGGCGCCCGGCGGCGGCGTTTTGCGCGCGAACGCCAGCACGC
>CAZXRB010000083.1:2927-14334 GCA_964642845.1 uncultured Nitrospira sp. | reverse complement strand
GGTCCGAGGGGCGAGCCCGCCGGCCGAAGGCTTGTCGCAGCAGCGGATCGGCGATGGCAGCAGAAGCGCTCGTGAATAATGCGGGCTAGGGGATGAGACTGCCCGGCGACAGATCCTCGCTCGCCCTACGCCCCGCCAGCCGCCGATAAATCTTCTGCACATCCAGCATGATTTGGACTCCGTACGTCGGGCCGCTATCCGTGCCTCCCAACCAGTCATTCCATGTTTCCACCGCTCCATAGGGAAATCGAAAGGCGAGCGAGCCGAACCGCCGCTCGATGGATCGGCCGCCCGGAGTCGCGAACAATCCCGAGTCGATCGTCGCCGCAAATTCGAGTTCCCAGTCCGGCAGGGCGGCGCCGTCGCCATAGGCGGCAAACGACACGGACGCCTGTCCGATCCACGACTGTGCGGCCAAGACGGAATTTCCATACGCGGCTCCCCCGAACACCTGCCCGTACTGTCCCATGGCGGAAAACCGGACGTAACGAGAGACGGCTTGCAGGGCGGGGCTCGCCCCCATCACCGGCTGCAGCACATCGGCCAGCGAGAACCGGCGTACCCCGATCCGGCCGAAGGCTTCGTGATAGAGCGACCCCGACGCCACGCCGACACTGGCGAACCCGACGTCCGGCTGTCCGAACAGGTTGACCCATCTCGAGACCGACCCATTGATCATAAAATCCGTTTCCTCGCGCCGCCGCCCAACGGGTACCGAGCCGTTGCCCAGCAAGTGGTGGACAAAGCCGTTTTGGATCGAGCCGGTCGGCTCTGGATAGGTCGGCCCCGCGCCGACGGTCACGTTGGTGTGCCATCCCGGCCATGCGCGCAGGCGCTCGGTCCAGCTGATCGTGGCAAAATTAAATCCCGCCGACTCTTCAACCGCGCCAAACCGCTTGCCGTCATGCGCAAATTCGGTAAAACGATTCAGCGTAAGCCCCGTGACCAGCGTCCGATCCTGATCGGGATAGCCGATCGCCCCCCAATGCACGCTCGGCGCGACCGGTTCGGCCCGCGCCATAGGCGCCAACTCGGAATGGACCACAAGAACCGTCAAAGCTGCCAGGAGCAGACAGAACGCGCGCCTCATGACCGTCGATCCACCAACACGCGATGCCCATGCAATTGCCTAGTTTTTCTCGGGTGACTTCCACCAGGACGGCAATCCCGTCGGTCCTACGGATGTCATCCGCACGGCTGCCGTTGTTAGGCCAAGGGGCTCTGCACAGAACAGCTCGCTATGGCCATCCCGCCAAGGTTCTTCCTCCCGGTGGCAGAGTCGAGTGATGCCCTCGCTGCGAGCTTGAGTCGCTTCAGGGCCGCCAGGTGTAACAGGATCGACAGGGGCACGGCATAGAGCGGCACCAGCACCAGCGGAAAGCCCGTAATCAAGACATTGGGGTTTTCCAAGGCAAGTGTTTGGAACGGTCCCGGCGAAGACAAAAACCCTACGGCTACCGCCACGATCAGATCGATAGTCCCGAATACATTCCATCCCACCGCCACAAGGCATGACCACCGGTAGCCTCTGTAAAGCATGTAGCCGATCGCAGGAGCAGCCAGTCCCACCGCGATGTCGCCCCAGCCAGCCGGAATCGCGAACTCACCCGGCATCCGATCGAGGGAATACAGCACCAAGAAGGTCAGTCCCACCACCCGATAGAGCTGGACGCCGATCAGCCACGGCAGCGGAATCGACGCAACAACGGTCTGCAGCGCTGCGGACCGGTTCAGCAGCCACGCGCCCGTGATGACGAGTACCGTGATGCTGAACGCCAGTGCCGGAAAAGCTCGCGAGGGGGTCGCTTGGAATATCCCACTGCTGCCCAGGACGAATGCGAGAACCGGCCACCCCAAAAGATACGCTCCCGACGCGATCCCGAAACGCTGCCGCATCCCGCTGTCGAGCGCCGCGCGCCGGGCAGCGAACAGGAGCAGGGCCCACACGGTACAGGCGATCACCAGATTCAGCGAGACAACCGTTCCTGAGACGACTGACGGCATAGGCCCCCTCCTTTTCCCACCGGACACCGGTTCTCTGGCACCGGGCGTTTCACCTTATCAACTCGCCGGCGCCACTTTCACATCACCACGCCACCGCCGGCATGGATGTTTTGTCCTGTCAACCACCGCGCCTCTTCGCACACCACCAACGCCACGACGTCCGCGATATCCTGGGGTGTGCCGACCCGCTTGAGCGGGGACATCTGTGCACCCGTGTCGCGCAAGGCATCGGGTAACATCGGCGTTTCCGTGAATCCCGGTGACACCGTGTTGACCGTGACGCCTCTGGACGCCAATTCATGAGCCAGCCCCTTGGTAAACTGCTCGAGCGCGCCCTTGCTTCCCAGATAGGCCGTCATGCCCGCGAAACCCATGTGCGTGCCATCCGTCGAAATGTTGACGATCCGACCTCCCTCTTCGATCACCTTCGCGGCTTCCTGCATGGCGAAATACGGCCCTCTGGCATTCAGGGCAAAGACCTCATCAAACTCTTGCTCCGTCGTGTCGGCCAGCGGCTTGAAGATGACCATCCCTGCGTTGTTCACCAGGATGTCCAGCCGACCGAGCTGCTTCACCGTGTCCATGACCAGCCGGCGGGCGTCGGCGACCTTGCTCAGATCGGCCTGCGCCAAGACAGCCTTGCCGCCCTTCGCTTTGATGCCGGCAACGACCTCCTTCGCCTTATCTGCGCTCCTGGCGTAGTTGACCACGACCGTGGCTCCCTCCAGCGCGAGCCGTTCGGCAATCGCGCGCCCGATCCCGGATGACGCGCCTGTGACAATGGCAACTTTTCCGGTTAACGCCTTCATTGGTCTCCCTCCCTTCAGTCCCTTGCTTAAGAGAATGAGCAACGACCATTCCGGGAAAGAGCGTCATGCCATGACCGCGCGTAACACTGGGATTGTCTGAGAACTTTTGGGAAGGAGACGAAGGAGACAACAGAGCATAGGGGGTCACTGCCCACCACCCTATGCCGAACTATCGGCAGAGCGCCGGCCGATCGGCACCTAAGCCTGCATTACTCCCCTCCTCATGCTATTCGCCATCGGCCATCGGCTCTTCGTTATCCTCCCGCCATGGCCCCGACGATCAGCAGCGGCTCCTCGCCTTTGGTCACCGCTTCCGGCAGCGGCGCGTCCGGGGATTCATGCGAGAGATCCTGTTCACAGGCAAAAACACGGATGAAGGGCCGTCGCTTGAGTGTGACATGGTCACGGATTGTGCCGCGCAGCATTGGATAACGCCGCTCCAGCGCATCGAGCACGGCGCGCTGCGTGACGGGGCCCGACACGTCCAGCGCCACCTCGCCCTCGATCCGCGCCAACGCCCGTAAGTGTTGCGGCAACATCAAGCGAATCATGTGGTTCTGAGTTTCACTCATACGGCTGCTCAAAATGGTCGCCCAGCGAGGCCGCAGGGAACGACACGAGCGAGGCGTACCCGCTGGGGTACGTCGCAGCGAGAGTCGTGACTGAGAACGAAGCTGGCGGCCATTTTCAGCAGCCGCTACAGCGTTTGGGCTTCCACCGAGAGCACCGCCGGCAAGTCCCGGACGATCGGCTCCCAACTGTCGCCGCCGTCGGACGACCCATAGACCTGCCCGCCGGTGGTCCCGAAATAGATCCCGCAGGGATCCAGTTGATCGACGGCCATCGCGTCGCGCAGCACATTCACATAACAATCTTGTTGCGGCAGACCTTTCGTCAGTGCCTCCCATTCGTGGCCGCCTGTTCGGCTCCGGTACACGCGCAGCCTGCCGTCCGGCGGAAAGTGTTCCGAATCGCTCTTGATCGGGACGACGTAGATCGTATTGGGCTCATGCGCGTGCACGTCGATCGGAAATCCGAAATCGCTCGGCAGGTTGCCGCTGACTTCATGCCACACCCCGCCCGCATCGTCGCTTCGCAGCACGTCCCAATGTTTTTGCATGAACAGCACGTTCGGACGGGACGGATGCATGGCAATCCGATGCACGCAATGGCCGACGTCGGCATCCGGATCGGGCAACTCATAGTTGGACCGCAGTCCCTTGTTGATCGCCTGCCAAGTCTTGCCGCCATCGTCCGTGCGGAAGGCCCCTGCGGCCGAGATGGCAACATAGATGCGCTGTGGATTGGATTCATCGAGCAGGATCGTGTGCAGACACATCCCGCCTGCCCCCGGCTGCCAGAGATTGCCTTTCACCCCACGCAAGCCAGCCAGCTCGTGCCACGTCTTCCCGCCATCGGTGGAACGGAACAAGGCCGCATCTTCGACGCCCGCATACACCGTATCCGGATCGGTCAATGACGGCTCCAGGTGCCACACCCGCTTGAACTCCCACGGCTTTTGCGTCCCGTCATACCACTGGTGAGTCGTGAGCGGCCGTCCGGTTTCGGCGGAGGCGTCGAAGGCAAACATGTTGCTCGCGGCTTTCGGCATGCCGTCCGGCCCCATCAGATCCTCGGGCTTCGTTCCCGGCGGGGTCCATGTCTTGCCGCCATCGTCCGAGCGCTGGATCACCTGCCCGAACCAACTGCTCGTTTGCGAAGCGTAGATCCGATTCGGATCCACGGGCGAGGCTTTGAGATGATACAGTTCCCACCCGCCGAAATGAGGGCCGTTGACCTCCCACCGCTTCCGCTTGCCGTCCGATGACAGAATGAACGCGCCCTTTTTTGTTCCCACCAATAACCGTATGCTGCTCATGTCCCGCTCCTTTCTACGCTATCGGCCTTCGTACGCATCCTGGATCGCCTTGAGATCGGGCTTGGTCATTCGCAGAATGGCCTCCATCACTCGTTCCGATCGCTTGCGGTCTGGGTCCCGCAACATCTCGTCCCAGACAGGCGACACAATCTGCCAGGACAGCCCGTAACGGTCCTTCAACCAGCCGCACGGACCCGGTTCGCCCCCCTCGGAGAGCTTCTCCCACATTTCGTCGATTTCCCGCTGCGTCCCGCACTTGACCATGAACGAAATCGCCTCACTGAACTTGAAGAGCGGCCCGCCGTTCAGCGCCAGGAACTCCTGCCCTTCGATCACAAACTGGACCGTCATGACCGAGCCGGCCGGCCGGCCCGAGACCCGGGCACCGGCTTCTCCATAGCGGGTGATCGCGCCGAGCTTCGAATTCCGGAATACCGAGACGTAAAACGTCGCCGCCTCTTCAGCCTGATGATCGAACCAGAGACAGGGGCTGATCCGTTGCACGTCTGCCATGGTGTGATCCTCTTTCCTTCGCCGTCCTCGTCGTGTCGAACGCTCTTCCGCGGGCCTACTCGTTCGGCAGTCCGGACACCGCTCGGACCGGACGGATCTCGACCGTCCCGATCCGCGCGCCGGGAATCCGACCGGCGACGGCAATGGCGTCATCGAGATCGCGGGCCTCGATCAGGAAGTAGCCGGCCAATTGCTCGCGCGTTTCAATGAACGGCCCGTCGGTCATCACGCGTGTGCCCTGGCGGACGTGCACGCAGGTCGCGGTGGACGTCGGCTGCAGCGGCGAGGCGTGCACATATTGTCCGTTCGCATGGAGCTCGTGACAGAGCCGGATGGATTCCGCGAGCATGTCGCTCCGCACCGGCTCGCTCATCTTCGCGAACGCCTCTTCGTTGTGGTACACCAACAACAAATACTTCATAAGCTCCTCTCCGGTGGCCTGCCGACATAAGATAGTCGCGCGGCAAGTGAAAAATCGACAGGCGCTTTCTCCTGGATAGCAATAGACTCTCGACCTATGCACAATAGCGGCCAACAGCGAAGAATATCCGAAGCGGGGCCTGAACTTAGGATCATCTGCCGTTCATTGGACAGATGAGCACGATCAGCACGCATATCTTAACCGTCACGACGGGGAGGCCTGCCGGCGGAGTCTCCGTTGTCTTGGAAGTGGCAGGGATTAGGCGGAGAATAGAAGCTGGTCGGCAAAGGCCAAACAGACGCGGACGGACACGGTCACGAACTGTTCCCTACAAACCAGCGGCTTCAAGCCGGCACGTATCGGCTGAGGTTCGACACGGCGGCGTATTTCCGCTCGCAGAACCTAACGAGCTTTTATCCGGAAATCTCCATCCCCTTCACCATTCATGATGCCGCTCATGATGCCGCCCGCCCATATCACATCCCGCTGCTCGTGAGCCCCTTCGGCTATACGACCTATCGAGGCAGTTGAGGCCCTATTTGGCTCCCGCCGACTCCAAGATGCCGGCAATTTCCTTGTAGCCCTTCTGCTTGGCGTGCTGCAGCGGCGTGATGCCGTCGCGGTCCGGCAGATTCACGTCCGCGCCGGCCGCGACGAGCAACTGGACGATGTCCTGATGCCTCGGTCCGCCGTCGCTCAGGATGATCGCCTCCAGAAGCGCCGTCCATCCCAGCCGGTTCACGTGATTGACGTCGATGTCGGTCTTCAATAATTCTCTCACGACCTCCACGTGGCCTCGCTCCGCGGCCGGGATCAACGCGGTGCCGCCGAACCGGTTGTAGATCTTGAAGTTGGGACGAGCCGAAAGGGCCAGCTTCAGAATGTCGAGGTAGCCGCTGGCGCCGGCCAGCAGCAAGGGACTGTCCTGCTTGACGTCCTGCGTGTTCACATCGGACCCGGCGTGGATCAGGAGTTTGGCGATCTCGACATGGTTGCGGGCCGTCGCCGCGAGCAAGGCCGTACGGCCTCGCGCATCCTGGGTACGGACGTCCGCCCCCGCTTGGAGAAGCCGCTGAACCGCAGCCACATCGTTCTGCTCCGCGGCGGTGATCAGCGCCTGACTCTTGTCCATTGCCTGACTCCCCGTGGGACCGGCCACGACCAGCGTGCAGGCCAGGGCCGCCCACCAGGATAGGTTCGTTGATAGGTTCGTTCGAACAGGTCTCGTCATCATTGGGATCCGCGGCCGTTCGGTTCAATCGTCGTATCAGCGATCCGGACGAGGCACGTCGGCCGCTCGTCCCACGTGCGGTCCCATAGGCGAAAGCCACCGAGAAATGCCTGGTGATTGTCGCCACGCCGCGCCCATTCCGGCAATCTCGTGAGCCGCTTGGCATTCCCGCCGCCCAGCACTACATAGTCCGCCAGAAGCGCTTTCTTCAACGCCGCCATGACATCGCCGACGGAACGACGCCATTTCTTCTTTCCATACCGCTTGAGCCCCCGCACGCCGACGTAATCTTCGTAGGTGCGCCCTTTCTTGTACCGCAAGTGGGCCAGTTCCATTGGAACCAGGACCCCGTCGGTGATCAGCGCCGACCCCAGGCCCGTGCCGAGCCCGAGAAACAGCATCCGGCCGCCCTCATAGCTTCCCACCGCTTGCATCGCCGCGTCATTGATCACTTTCACCGGACATCCGAAGGCCTTCTCGAAATCGAACGCCGTCCAACCGTGGCCGAGGTTCTTCGGCTCGGCCGCAGGCCGGCCGCCCAGAACCGCGCCGGGATAGCCGAGGACAATGGCCTCGTAGGGCCAATCTTGAGCCAGGCGGCGGACTTCCCGGACCATGCGCTGCGGTGACAGGCGGGGCCCTGAAGGAAACTTGCGCGGTTCGCGCTTACCGGTGGTCAAGATCTTCACGTTGGTGCCGCCGACATCGATGACGAGCACCTTGCGTGGACGGTCCGATCGTCTTGCATCGTCCTTCATGGCGCGCTGCTCACAGTACGAATCTTCCGCCCCAACGGCGACTGTGCAGATCTCTTTACAGCGCCTTCCTAAAACAGCGAACGAGGCCCACATCCTGAAAGCCCAGCGCGTGATGCGCCACCCGGCTGATCTCGTTGTCCGGTTCCGTATCGGACCCGAACTCGATACAGCCCTGTGCGCGCCCCCACGTAGCCGCCGCTTCCACGAGGGTTCGTCCGATCCCCTTTCGCCGCATCTCGGGGACAACATACCAAAAGCCAGCCACACCGCCTGCGGCTCGTTGATATCCCCGGCGAAGAATTGTTCGATCTCGCGCCTGTGCTCCGATTCGGCCCCTTCGGGCCACAGCGCACAGCGCAACCGCAGCCATGAATCGGCGGCCTCCTTGGTCACCGCACGGATCGTTAAGTCCAAGAAAACGCGCTTACCTTTCTCCGCGGCTGGGGCAGCACCAACGTGGTTCGCATAAATCGACGTACCGACGGTGTTCGCCTCTCATGACCATCAGGTACAGTGCCACCCCACTGCTGACCGAGCTGTATCACCTTCTCAGCTTCGATCCCGATCCTCGCCGTAGAGGTCCGGTTCTCTGTACGCCGGTGACAACGGCGGCGAGCCGGTCAACCGGAGCCGCTCACCAGCCTGCACATCGGCTCTCTTGTCGGCAGAGCGGGCGCACACTTCAAGAATCCGATGGGTCCAGGCATGTTGTCGTAGATGGCCTCGAATCCGCCGCGACGGAAGTAGGTCTCGTGCCAGAAGCCGGTTCCTCCTGTATCCCGGAGGTATTGATTCCACCACACCCGATGCGGCTCCGAGCGGGCCCACCCGTTCCAGCGGGTCAAAGTCCCGCCAGTATTGCCGCATGCCGCGCCGGGCCCGCCGGTTCTATGAAGACATCTTGGGCCTGAAGCAGGGATGACAGACCACCCGATAAAGATTGTGCTCGAACGTCAACGCCCGGCTCCTGATTTGCGCCTCATCCGGCATTGGGAGGTGGAGATCAAAGCGTGGGATCACACCGTTCAGGACACGCCATGATCAAGAAGCGAGGACGGTCCGTGGCGGCTGAAAGCGGGTCCTTTCTCATCCCATCGAGTGTTGCAACAACGGGTATGCATTCTCTTAGTTGGCCAATTCCTTCAGCCGTCGTTCTAGAAACCGCCGCTCGGGTTCCTGCTGCGTGAGGGCCAGCGCCCGCTGGTAGGCAGCGCGGGCGTCCGCTTTCTTCCCCAGCCGCCGGCAGAGATCCGCCCGAGCCGAATGGATCAAATGGTAATCCCTCAGCTCCCCGCGCGCCACAATGCCGTCGATCAACGCGAGCCCCGCCGCCGGCCCGTCCCGCATCGCGACGGCCACGGCGCGATTCAATTCGACAACGGGGGACGGCTCGACCCGCAGGAGGACATCATACAGCGCGACGATCTGAGCCCAATCGGTCTCGGCGCTGGTGGGGGCTTCGGCATGGCAGGCGGCAATCGCGCCCTGCAAGGTATAGGGGCCCACGCGTCGCGATAGGAGCGCCCGCTCGACCCACGTGATGCCTTCGTGAATGCAGCCACGGTCCCAGCGCGAACGATCTTGCTCTTCCAACAGAATCACATCGCCCGTCTCCGACGTCCGCGCGGCGCGCCGCGATTCGTGGAGCAGCATCAGTCCAAGGAGCCCCATCACTTCCGGCTCCGGCAGCAACTGCACGAGCAGTCGCCCCAGCCGGATGGCCTCGCCCGACAGCTCGGCTCGGGTCAGCGAGGCTCCCGATGAGGCGGAATACCCCTCGTTGAAGACCAGATAGATCACATGCAGCACCGCGTCCAAGCGAATCGGCAATTCGGACGGCGACGGCACCTCGTACGGAATGCGCGCATCACGGATCTTCGCTTTGGCTCGCACGATGCGTTGCGCCAGCGTCGGCGGGGAAGACAAGAATGCCCGCGCCACTTCCTCGGTCGTGAGGCCGCAGACTTCCCGAAGGGTGAGGGCGATTTGGGCCTCCGGTTTGAGCGACGGATGGCAGCAGGTAAAAATCAACCGCAGGCGGTCGTCCTCGATATGGTCGTCGCCTTCGTCCTCCAAGGGATCGGCCGTGGCCGTCTCGATCTGCTTGGCCAGCTCATTGAGAGAGGCATCGTAGCGGGCGCGCCGCCTCATGCCGTCGATGGCTTTGAAGCGGCCGGTGGACACCAGCCAGGCACGAGGATTGGCTGGCACCCCGTCGCGGGGCCATTGCTCCATCGCCGCCGTGAACGCCTCATGCAGGGCCTCCTCGGCCAGGTCAAAGTCCTTGAGCAAGCGGATCAACGTGGCGAGGACATGGCGTGACTCGGTCCGATAGACCTGGTCCACCGTCGCGCGTGCCTGCTCCACCGCGTCGTTCATCACCGGTCAGTCCGCGCAGCCGAGCTCCTTCATCGGACGCACCTCCACGCTGCCGATCCGGGCGGCGGGGAAATGAGCGGCGATCCGGACGGCGTCGTTCAGATCCCGGACGTCGACCATCAAAAACCCCCCGAGCTGCTCTTTCGTTTCAGCGAAGGGCCCGTCGGTCATCGAGACGTGGCCGTCACGGACCCGCACCGTCGTCGCGGTGTTGACCGGATGGAGTGGCGAGGCGGCAAGGAGTTGGCCGGCCTGTTGCAGTCGGTCGCAGTACGCCATGGCCTCGTCGGACAGGACCTGCCGTTGATCCTTCGGCATGGCATTCAAGACCGATTCCTCCACATAGACGAGACACAGATATTTCATAATGGGCTCCTCCTTCCATGCGCCGGCATCGGCGTCATAGGATAGTCGTTCACCGGCGGGAAAATCGACAGTGCGAGGTAAGGACCGGCCCGCCGGGCGGCCCACCGGTCATTGAGGATGGGACCGGCGCGCGAATCCTTTTTTTATGGCCGGGCCTCTGACTCGACAGAGCCGGTACCGAAGGGCACTTCTGATATGATAGGCTAACGTTCAGCACGGCCATCAGACCATTGTTCATCATGTCCCTTCTCAATATCGCGCCATCCGTCCTTCGTGATGGCCTCCGAGTCGTGGGCGCCCTGGCGTGGTCCTTCGTCGTGATCCCGTGCAACGGACTCGCCGAGGGGCTCCTGGACCACGAGAGCGCGCGCGTCGCCGAGCGGGTGCAAAATGCCTGGGAAAGCGGCGCCCTCGCCGCCGCGTTGGAGATGCTCGATGAGGGGCTCCTCGCCCATCCGCACACACCGGCGCTGCATAAGTTGCGCGGCGACATTTTGGCGACGTCACGCCGCTATCGCGAGGCGGTGCAGGCCTACGACACCGCCTTGGCCGACAATCCGGCTGCGTTGGACATCCGGTGGGCCAAGTGGAGCGTCTTGACCCGCTGGGGACAGGGCGACGAATCCGTCGCCGAACTACGTCGGATGGCGCAGATCGATGCCCGAAATCCCCTGATTCATCTCCGCCTGGCGCAGGAACTGCGAAAGCTCGATCGCCTGGAGGAATCGCTGGCTCCCTACCGTGCGGCGGTGGAGCTCGCGCCCGGGCTCTTGAGCTGGCGGCTCGGTCTGGCGCGCGCGCGGTTCGACGTGTTGGACTACCAGGGGGCGGCGGACGACGTGGGCTATGTGCTGGCGCGTGCGCCGGTGTCCTCCCAACTCGGGCTGGCCGCGCAGAATCTCCAACAGGTCATCGAAGGCCAGACCACCGACCGTGGCCGGCGGGCGCGGCCGGCCTTCGCCGGGGAGCAGATCGCCGCGCAGCGGAAGGAATGGGCGGCCATCCGCGCCGACGCATGGAACCTCTTTTCAGCGGGCCGGTATCAGG
>CAZXRB010000083.1:0-2917 GCA_964642845.1 uncultured Nitrospira sp. | reverse complement strand
AAGCCGAGCCGGTCTATCGCCGAGTCCTCGCACTGAACCCAAGCGATGCCGCGGCGGCGCACCAGTTGGGCATTACGCTGATGCAGCTGGGCCGCTGCGAGGACGCCCTCCACTTTTTCCAGCTCATGTCCACGCTGGATCCCGGCGACGAAGAGTACGCCGATACCGTGTTTCGCATGGGCCAATGCCTCGTGGAATTGGAACGCTGGGAAGACGCGTTCGTCCACTTCCAGATCCTCTACCAGGCAGCCGTCGAATTCGAGGAGAGCAACAAGGGCATCGAGCTGCCGCCGGGCACCCGCGTCTTGGACAAACACAAACTCCTGCGCTGGCTCGACAAGGTGCGGCCGCACGTGCCCGACGCGGCCCGTCTCTCCGCCGGCACCGCGTCCGATTCCCCAGCGGCGACGGAAGAGGAACTGTTCGCCAAAATTGCCGCCGAGCGCCTCGCGCCTCAAAAGCCGCTCGACAAACGGGCGTCTCTCCTGGGCCGCGATGCCGACTTCAGCTGGTTTCGTTTCGTCATCCCGGCCGGCAAGGTCATGCGCGACGATTTTCCGACGGGCGCACACGAGTTCATCCCGCTGAATCCGGGTCAGAGCTTTCCCGCCACCCAGCAGGAGATCTACTTGGTATTCGGACTCGTGTCCGCCTCGTACGATGCCGTCCCGCTCTCCGCCCAATGTTACCTGGAAACGGCGGACCAAGGGGACGAGCCGCGTCCGCTCGCACAGGACCAGGTCATGATGAGCATGAACGACCAATCGGGCTATTTTGTGTTGTCGCGTCCGGGCGCCGGCTGGGCACCCGGCCTCTATCGCTGCGGATTGTTTGCCGGAGAACGGACGTCGGCGTACACACACGTGGACGAGGTCCGCTTTCAAATCGTAGAAGGTCCCGGATCGTCATCCGCCAGCGCGGCGAACGCACGGGGTCCGATTCCGTGAGGGTGCGGAGACCGCCGGCGGTCCTGGCTTACTCATACCCCTTGGGATTCCGGCTCTGCCAGCGCCAGGCGTCGGCGCACATCGCGTCAAGGCCCAATTCAGCCCGCCACCCGAGGAGCTGTAAGGCCCGCTGCGGGTCGGCGTAACACGCGGCCACGTCACCCGGCCGGCGGGGTGCCAGACGATAGGGTATCGTCCTCCCGCTCGCCTTTTCGAACGCCCGCACGACTTCCAGTACACTGTGCCCCGAGCCGGTCCCCAGATTCACGGTGAGACACTCTCCCGGCGGCGGCACTCGGTCCAGCGCTTCCAGCGCCTTGAGATGGCCGCGCGCGAGATCCACCACGTGAATGTAATCTCGCACGCCCGTCCCGTCCGCGGTCGGATAGTCGCTCCCCCATACATTCAAGTATGGATGCCGTCCGACCGCGACCTGCGCGACAAACGGCAGCAAATTGTTCGGGACGCCGCGCGGATCCTCCCCGATCAGCCCGCTGGCATGGGCGCCCACCGGATTGAAGTAGCGCAGGATGCAAATCTTCCACGCCTCGTCGTTGCGGCGCACATCGCGCAACAGCTCTTCGACCATCCATTTGGTCCTGCCGTAGGGATTGGTGGCGGCGAGCGGATGGTCTTCCGTCAGTGGGAGGCGAATCGGATCGCCATACACCGTGGCGGACGAGCTGAACACCAGCGTGCGAACCCCGCATTCGCCCATAGCCTCCAGCAGGCGGAGCGCCCCGACCACATTGGCGTCGTAATAGCGCAAGGGGTGCTGCACCGATTCGCCCACGGCCTTGAGGCCGGCGAAATGAATCACCGCCACGGCGTGGCTGACCCGAAGCGCCGCAACCAGGGTGGCCCGATCGCGGCAGTCCCCTTCGATGAACTGCAGCGGCTTGCCGGTGATCTGCCGCACCCGTGCCAGCGCTTCGGGATGGCTATTGGACAGATTGTCGAAGACGGTCACATCCCAGCCGGCCTGCAGCAGTTCCACGCAGGTGTGCGATCCGATGTAGCCGGCGCCGCCGGTGACGAGAATCATGCGCATGTCCAACCCGTCTCCTTTCTACTCGCCTCTCTCCACCCCTGTCGTCGAAATTTCGGCGCCGCCCGGCGGCCCGGGTGCCGGCCAGGGGTATCTTCAGGGCGAGCGTGCGCATAGAATGAGCCATGCCACTGGTGCGCACCAAAGAGCAGCAGGCGGAGGTCCTCGCACATTGGCTCGACGATGTGGTGCGGCTGCCGGGCACGCGCCTGCGGCTGGGCGTCGATCCGCTCCTCGGACTCGTCCCGCTGATCGGCGATGTGCTCGCGACCTTGCTGGGATCGATCATATTGGTGATTGCGCGGCAGCTCGGCGTGCCCTGGCGTGTCGTCCTGTCCATGGGACTGAACCAGCTCAGGAACGGCCTCCTCGGCGCCGTTCCCTTTCTCGGCGACGCCTATTCCTTCCAATACAAGAGCAACGCCATCAATGCCGCCCTGCTTCTGCGCGCCGTGAAGCGGGGCGCCGACGGACAATGCGTACTGGCGGCCCACCCCATCACGCTCCGGGACGTGGCCGGGCTCATCGCGTTGATTCTTCCCATGCTGGCCGTGATCGGACTGGTCAGCGCCTGGTTCTGGTCGCACAATATTTCGTATCTTTCGCTTTTTTGGCCCACGCCCTACCGCAGCCGCTAGGCCGATCGTTTCTCGGAACCGGATTGCTCCAGGCTCAGCATACCGCAATGCCTCTCCGGCCGGTACAGGAAACTGGAGATTGCTTGCTCGAGGCCGCGACATTTGTATACTGGCCCACACCGCGGCGGGACGCGGACAGGCGCGGAAGGAGGCGCCCGGTTCCCGCCGCGTTCACAATACAGGAGGACGGGCATGAACACAGTGTGTCGTCACGGCATCTTGATTCTCTGTGGGACAGCGATCTTGGCGGGATGCGCCGAAGATCCGTATCAGAAGACCAAAAT
>CAZXRB010000082.1:0-14638 GCA_964642845.1 uncultured Nitrospira sp. | reverse complement strand
ATCGACTTATTTTGAGACGTGGCATCACTTTGGGCACAAGACGACCCGCGACCTACCCAGAACAGAGACCTGGACTCTCATCATCCTGAGGGGGTTAAGGTTGAGGCGCAGACATCGGCTGATGCGCCGCGCGAAGAAAGGCGCGTGCGCTTTGCGCAAGAAACAATCGCCACAATTCTGCATATTTTTACCCAATTGGCTATTTGTACCGTACGGGTAAAATACCCAATCAGGTAAAAGTCTGTGAAGCCTTCTATTTCCAGGTCAAAGCGAGTGAGCAACGTGGGGCGTCACGGGGTCGCAGGGCCAAAGGGTTAGAGGAGGAGGTGAAGGAAGGTACCGAGCTCGATTAGAGAAGCACGTTCTCGCGTTTCAGGAAAGCTTTGATAGCGACCAGAAACTCTCCCGCCTCGCCCACGCGCTTCTCAGCCCGCTCACGTTCCGGATGAAACCAGGCATCATAATCGGCCAGAAACCGATCGTCCTGTTCTTCGGCGAGGATCTTCGCCAACCGAATCGGAAGTTTCCCCGGCTTAATAAGATGGAGACCGAACAGGCGCCGCACCGCCCGATGAGAGGAGACATCCACTCCTTCAGCAAGCAGCGCCGCACGGGCAGCATGGAGGATCGCATAGTAGGCGCGCGAGAGGGCGTCTTCCAGGAAATCATCTTCCAGCAGTGATTGCGCCGCCTGGAGAGACTTGTCGGCTCGAAGGAATTCGGCTTGCACCTCCTCAGCGCGGGAGGGTTCCGTCATACTGCCAAGCCTTCCCTCTCCACGTTTGTCAGAAAGGTGGACCCACGGGCCTTGAGTTCTTCGTAGTGTCGCTCACCCATCACCTGAATCGAGAGCACCACCCCATGTTCTAATTCGAGAGCGTATCCCACGCCGCGAATCTCATCGCCGAGCCGCCAATTTTCCGACCGAATCACCACGAGCAGATCAACGTCCGATTCGATTGTTGCATCACCACGCGCCTTCGACCCAAACAGGACCAGCCGGACCAGCTCACCGGGGAACTGCTGTTCGATTCTCCGCTTGAATTCCTCGATGATCGGTTTCTCACGGATGTTCACCACAGGTCCCTCCTCTCGTCTGGCTTGGAGCGTAGAGCTTTGCCCGGTACGTGTCAAGGTTGGTTGTCCCCGCAGTCGTTCAGGCGCGAGCTCCGCACGATACAGAACTAATTGGTAGCGGCGCTCACAAGGCGCTGTAGTGCTGGGAGTGACGGCGTGAGAGTTGATCTCCTTTTGTGCTTCCGTTCCCCTTTGCGTTGGAAATGCTGGTGCACCGTCAGCAACATCTTGCTCGCGTTCTGCTCCAAGGCTCTGCGCAGCGGATCAAGGTCCAGTCGTGCATAGATTCTTGTCGTGCTGATGTTGCTGTGGTTGAGGACCGCCCCAATCAACTGAAGGCTTTCCCCGCTGCCAGCCAGCCATGATCCCACGGTGCGCCGGAGATCGTGAAGTCTGACATCCGAGACACCTCCCTTGGTCCGAATACGGCCCCAGGCTCGCTTGATGTTCACGCGATGGGACCCGTTGCGCCCGGCGAACACATAGGGATTCCCGTCTTGCCGCGGAAGCTTGCTCAAGACGGCGAGGAGCGGTCCCGCTAGGGGAAGCACGTGCGGGCGATCTGCCTTCGTCTGCGGGATACGCCACTCGGCTTGCTCCAAGCTGATGTCCTCCCACCGCATCGTGAGGACCTCTTCGCGGCGAGCCCCAGTGAACAGGTACGTGAAAAAAGCCCCGCGCACACATTCATCAGGTTCTTCGAGGATCGCGGCAAACAGACGAGGAAATTCATCGGGCCGCACGAAACGATCCCGTTCTTTCTCTTTGAAGAAATGAATTCTGGTTGCAGGATTCTCTCCATGAGACATTCCCCAGTCCTTGGCCAGGTTGAACATCTTTCTGAGCAGAGCCACGGCGCGATTCGCTCGGTAGGGCGCTGTTTCCCCGATCTTCGAATGCAGCAGGACGATCTCATTCCGGCTAATATCGGATAACTTCCGCGTCTTCAACTCCTTGAGATGCGTGTCCAGCATGCTCCGGTCGTCCCTCGCCGACCTCTTCATGGGCAGATGCCTTTGCTCGTACAATAGGGCCAGATCGCCAAAGGTCGGTTCCTTGATTCTATCCTGGCGTGTTTGCGCCGGATCTTCCCCTTGTGCGATTGCCCCGACATGAGCCTCAGCCAGCTTGCGAGCCTGGTCAACCGTGAGCGGACCATACGGACCGATGGTGATTCGCCTGACCCTCCCTCTGACCCGTTTCTCCAGCACGAAGGTCTTCGTTCCCTTCGTCACTCGCAATGCAAAACCGCGAAGCGCGCAGTCTCGGAGAAAGACTTGTCCGGAGGATGGGAACGGAGTGTCATCGATGAGGCGCTTCGTGAGTTTTGGCATGGACGCGTCCTCCGTGCGCGTTGACTTCTCGCTCACCACGATCTAATCAGCGGGCCGAAATGTAGACGCTGTGTAGACACGAGAGAGCGAAATGTCGGGGTCTAGACCGTAATCTAGAGGAGGACCGTAATCACAACTCGTTGAAGTGTCAAGAGGTGTGGTAAGGTATAGTACCTGAGAGTAAATGCTGGTGCTGACTCTTAATCAGCGGGCCGTAGGTTCGACCCCTACACGGCCCACCACAACTTCCATCCTGACCAGCCGTCTCGTTGCTCGCAGTTTAGAATACTGACCACTCCACGGCTTGGGCGATCAGCGTACTCTCGACAGACACCTTCTTCCGCCTTCCCACTCTATTTTCCGAACGCCTTCTTCAGCAGGGGCTCGATTTCGCCCTTGGCGGCCATCGGGTCGAGGATGTCGGTGTCGCCGTAGAAGGTGCCGTCGATGAACACCTTGGGCAGCGTCGGCCAATTGGTCATCTTCGTGAGGGCTTCGCGCTTCGCCGGCTGCGACAGGACGTCGATGACTTCGTAGGGATAGCCGTACTTGTCGAAGAACTGCATGGTCTCTCGGGTGAAGCCACACATCGGCATCTGCTTGGTGCCCTTGCCGTAGATCAGGATCTTATGCGCCTTCACTTCCCGTTGGATTTCTTCTTCGATGGGATCTGCCATGGTTCGGTCTCCTTGCTTGCCTCCAACATTACGGGGCTGGTCGCGAGACGTTTGTCCTGCGTTACGGTTCGTCCTTCGTTCTGGCGGTTAACTCCAGGGCGTGAATGCGCCCGTCCTTCATGGGGGCATCCAGCGCTTGATAGATGAGCCGATGCCGGTCGAGCAGGTTTTTGCCCCGGAAGGCGTCGGACACCACGGTGACTTTGAGATGATCCATCGTGCCGGTCCGGTCGATCACGCTCACCACGGCGTCCGGCAGACTCTTGCGAATGTAGTCGGTCAATGTTTCTGGGGTAATCACGCCCCGCTCCTGCTTGCTGTGGAGGATACCCCAGCCGAAATTGGAAACGCAATTCCACGTCCCGCGAGCGGGCCCCGCGCAAAATACGGGCAATCTCGCTGAATCTCTTCTCATCCGCGGTGAATCTCTTTGGATCGCCGGTACACAGCAGCATCGCCTGCTCTGATCTCTCGTTCCTTGCACGAGAATGGCGCGGATCAGCCTGCTTGGCCGACTCTCGCTGTTCGGCCTCGAACGGCACAGCCCTTGCTGGCCTGCCGTAGCAACAACCGAGTCGATCCTGGGAAAGGAAGAGCACCATGTATTTCATCATGCTGTGCTGGATAGCCGTCATCCTCCTCGTGTCGCTCGCATTCATGCGCCGGCTTTGGTGATGGATCGCCGTGGGACATCCGGCGGCATCAGAACGCGTGGTGCATAGAGACCACCTGGTGGTGGATATCCACCAGAGACCCGGAGGGACTGCAATGAGTCATCGGCAAGTCATTGAAAAGGCATCGCGGCCGCCTCCGCTCGCCGAGGCATACGCCTTGCGCCTAGCGTAGCAGCGTGGCGAGACACGACACCCCATCAACCACCGTCCCTCACCCAAGGAGGCAGTCATGAGCGAGTTCAAATCCGGGTTTTTTGTCGGCGGAGAAGCCTGCAACGGGCGCGTGCTTATCGTGGACGACGAGGCGGACATCCGCAAGGTCGTGCGGATGACGCTCCAGAAGGCGGGCTACGAAGTGCTGGAAGCGGAAAACGGCGAAAAGGCCATCGAAGTGATCAATGCGGGGGAGAATCGCCTGCTGCTGGACGTCATCATCTGCGATATCCGCATGCCGAAGGTGAACGGCATCGAAGCCATCGCCTATTTCCGCAAGAACTATCCGCGCGTGCCGTTGATCGTCCTCACGGGCTTCCCGGACACCGACATGGCCACCTCCTTGCTGCGCGAGGGTGTGCTTGACTATCTCGTCAAACCGGTCGAAGGCGACAAGCTCAAAGCCGCCGTCGCGCGCGCCATGGAACAGCGGGAACTGGCTCACCTCTGATGGCCGCCCGTGTCGATACCGCGGAGGGAACGGGCGGCTCGTCGCCGTTCCCTCCGGCCGTCACCCATTCATCCTCCGAGGGGGAAGGGTCTGCGCGCATGGCATCTCCCGCTCCGACCAAGGTCGCCATTCTCGGCGCAGGGCGAGGCGGCACGGCGCTGCTCGACCTCCTTCACCAAATTCGCACCATCGAGATCGTTGGCATCACCGACCGCGACCCGACCGCCCCGGGCTTGCAACGGGCGCGGGAGCTCCGGGTGCCCGTCTATGACCGCATCGCCGACCTCGTGGGCAACCACGGGATCAGCGTCGTCATGGACGTGACCGGGGACCCCGGCCTGGAACCCACCCTGCAACGCTTGGTGCCGCCGGGCACCGATGTATTGAGCGGCTCGGCGTCGCGCCTGCTCTGGGAGCTGGTGCAGCACGAGAGCATGCTGCAGGCGGAACTGCTCCACGCCGACAAGCTGGCAGGGATCGGCTCCTTCGCCGCTGGCATCGCGCACGACATCAACAATCCCCTGCAACTGATTCTGGGGTTGGCCGAAAATCTGGCGGAGGAGCGCGATCTCGACACGGTCCATGAGCAGGCCAAAGAGATTATCGAAGCGGTCAAGCGGACGACCGCGATTTGCCGCGACCTCACCGCATACTCCCGCCGGGCGTCATCGTTGCAGCACAGCGCCATTCCGGTCAACGGCAAGCTCGACGAGGCCTTGCGGATCGCGCGCTACGCGGTGGCGCTGCATGACATCGAGGTGCGCAAGTCGTATGATCCCGACGCGACCGTCCGCGGCAATCCCGACGAGCTGCTCCACGTGTTCGTCAACCTGATCACCAACGCCGTCCAGGCGATGGAACGCGGCGGGACGCTGACGCTGGAATCCGCCGTGAAGGACGGCGCCACGATTGTGCGCGTCTCCGACACCGGTTGCGGCATTCCGGCCGAGGTGCTCGGAAGGATTTTCGAGCCCTTCTTCACCACGAAACCGCCCGGGAAAGGCACCGGCCTGGGGCTGTACAATGTCAAAAGCGTGATCCATCACATGGGCGGGACGATCAGCGTCGAAAGCCACGTGCGCAAAGGCTCGACGTTCACCCTCACCTTCCCTCCTGCCGAGGCACCATCCGACGGGAGCGCGCCGGCATGAAAGAACCTGCGGCATCCCCCGGCACCCGCTGGGGGCTCAAGACCAAGCTGATCCTGTCGATGCTCTTCGTCGGCGTCGTGCCGCTCGTCGTGGGGCTCGGGATGGCCTTCTGGCAAGGGTCGCAGGAGATCCGCGACGTCAGCGGGGAGAGCTTCAAAGCGCTGGCCACCGAAGCGGCCCGGAAACTGGATCTGCTGGTCGCCGAAGAAGTGGCCAGCACGTCGCGCATCGCCAACGATCCCATGCTCATCCGGGAACTGGAACGGCGCCGGGACGCCGCGCTCGACCCGCCGGCGCAACGCGCGGCGGCCCTCGCCGATCTGGAACGGCGATGGGACGCCAAGGACCCGGCCGCCGTCAAAGCGCTGGCCGAGAATTCGTTGAGCGCGTTGCTGCGGGAGTACTACACCGGCATGCACAGCGAGCGGGATCAACTGCTGCCGCAAGTCGTCCGGTCGGCCACCAAGATGCTGTTCGTCACGGACACGCAGGGGACGCTCGTCGCCGCGATGACGACGAAACCGCGGTACCGGCATGATCACACCGCCTGGTGGCAAGGCGCGTACAACAAGGGCGTCGGCCAGCTGTACATTGAAGACGTCCATTTCGACCCCCAAGCCGACACCCACGTCTTCTCGATTTCCATCCCCGTCATGGACAGCCTCCGCTACGAGGTCGTGGGCGTGTTGCACCGCGTGATCGATGCCAAGGAATTCTTTTCCCCCTACACGCACGTGATCCGATTCGGCAAGACGGGCCACGTGATGCTGATCGACAGCCGGGGCATCGTCATGAGCTGTCCCATCCTCCCGACGGGGGTGGCCTTGTCCGACCTGAGCCTCGTGCCGCTGATCACGCCGATGCATCCGGGATGGGTACAGACCAACAGCGACGGGCATGGCGGCCGCTCCATCTCCGTCATCGGGTTTGCGCCCTTGCCGGAAACCAGCCGCGCGACCAATGGCTCGATGGAGAGCGGCTCCTGGCACACGTTCGTCTGGCAGTCGTCCGACGAGCTGTTCGCGCCGATCCAGCACCTGTTCACCTGGATGACCGTGTTCGGCACGGTGGCGATCGCACTCCTGGCCTCGCTGGGCTACGTGGCCGCCAGCCGGATCGTCACGCCGGTGCGGCAACTGCAGCACGCGGCCCGCTCGATCGGGCGCGGGCAACTGCATGCGGAGATCCGGATCCGGACCGGCGATGAGCTCGAGGATTTGGCGGAGGAGTTCAACCGCATGAACAAGCAGTTGGAAGCCGCCTTCGCGGGCCTGACGAGCCAAGTGCAATTGAAGACCGAGGAAGTGCAGTACCTGCAACAGTCCACCGACCAGATTCTGGACGCCGTCCCGACGCCGATTCTGCTTCTCGACGCGGAAGAGCGGGTGACCTACGCCAACCGCGCCGCGCGCGAGGCGTTCGCCGTGGGGGACCCGCCGGCCGGCCCCGTGCCGCTGTTCGCCGTCCTGCCGTTGAACCCGGCGCAGCAACATCGATTGCGCCAGGAATTTCACGCGTCCGGCCGGTCGCCGGACGGGGATGGCATCACACGCAGTGCGGGCCCGCGCGATCCGCTCGTGCCGTCCACCGAGGCCGGCGGGGCGCCCCCGCGTCCGGAGCTGCAGATCGGGCTTCGCCAGTACCATTACCAATGGTTCCGGCTGGCGGGGCGGGCCGGGGAGCCGGATCGCATCGGACTCGTCCTGCGGGACACGACAGACGAAAGCCGGCTGCAGGACCAGCTGGTGCAAGCGGAAAAAACCGGCAGCCTGGGCGTGCTGACGGCCGGCATCGGGCACGAATTGAACAATCCGCTGTTCGGCATCGTCGGCCTCGGCGAGGCGATCCAAGAGGAACACGACCTCGAGCGAGCGAGAAGTTACGCCCGCGACATCGTGGCCCAGGGGCGGCGCATGGCGAAAATCATTCGCGACTTCACCGGGGTGGCCGCTCAGGACACGACCGATCAGCGCATCCCCGTCTGCCTGGAAGAGGAGTTGGACCAGGCGCTCCTGGCCGTGCAGGCGACCACCGACATCAAGCACCTGGTGGTGCAGAAAGCCTACGCCGGCGGCACGCGGGTCCTCGCCATGCCGGACCAGCTGCGGCAGGCATTGGCCAATCTGTTGACGAACGCCGCCCAGGCGATGCGCGGAGGCGGCACGCTCACCCTCACCACGCGCGCGGCCGACCATCTCGCCACGCTCGCCATCGCCGATTCCGGTCCCGGTATTTCCAAGCAGCACCTGTCGAAGATCTTCGATCCATTCTTTACCACCAAGGGACAAGGCGAGGGCTCGGGCCTCGGGCTGACGGTCGCCCGGCGCATTCTCCGAAAATTCGGAGGCGACGTCCGCATCGAGAGCCTGGAGGGTCGGGGCACCACGTGCTGGGTCACCCTGCCGCTTCTCGTCTCTGGCCCTGAGGAGGGCTCATGGACCGCCTCCGCGCCGCGCTCCGAACCGCAGCCATCACACTCCTCGTAGCGGGTCTCGGCGCCGCGCTGCCGCTCGCCAAGGAAAGCCCCGGCAGCCGCGGCATCCCGCCCGACAAGGTAGCCGACTACGTTCACGCGGTGCTGGAGGCCGACCGCACGATCTACACGACCCACGTGGTGAACCGGATGCAGGAAAAAGGGATCGTGAAGGCGGCGGAGCATTGGGAGCAGGACAACGCGCTGCCTCTGCCGGCCCAGTTCCTCCAGCACTCCGGCCGCCTCGTGGCCGAAGCGGGCCGCGGCATTCGCTATCGCCTGATCGGGCTGTCACCGATCTACCAGCGCAACGCGCCCGCCACGGACTTCGAGCGCAAAGCGCTCGAAACGCTCCGCGGCGGACCGGATCGCCCGGTCACCGGCATCGTGGTCAGCGGCAAGAAGCAGTATTTCCAAGCCGTTTACCCGGATCGCGCGGTCTCGACCGCCTGCGTCACCTGCCACAACAACCATCCGCTGAGTCCGAAGCGCGATTTCAAGTTGAACGACGTGATGGGCGGCATCGCCATTACGATCCCGATCGAGTAGCCGATCGGGCAACCGTCGAACTGCCATCCGTCATTCGTCACCCGTCGCACAGAGGGAGGGAAGCGAATGCCTCGCGCCCGGGTGACCGATGGCTTGCCGCAGCGGAGTGGGAAGCGATCCCGCATTCTTCATGACGGTTCGTCGCGAAATCGCTGAGCCGCGTCGCGAGACCGGCGCGCGGAGTCCGGGGACTGACACCCTTCCCCGCGTCAGCGCGTGGTGTCTGTCCCCGTTCCGAACCGGGACAGGCGCCAGAAAGAAGGGCGCCAGTCCCCACAAGTACGTCGAGGGTCCGAGGGGCGAGCCGGCCGGCCGAAGGCTTGTCGCAGCGGCGGATCGGCGATGGCAGCAGAAGCGCTCGCGAATCATGCGGGCTAGGATGCAGGAGCCGTTTTTTCAGCGCCCATAGGGCCGGCGTGGTACTCTTCTCGGTAGATTTGGACGGCGGTCATGAGGAGGCTGACCAGAATCGGTCCGATGAACAGGCCGAGCATTCCATAGAGTGCCAGTCCTCCGAGGACACTGAGAACCAGGAAGAGCGTCGGAATCTGGACCTCCTGCCCGATCAGCCAGGGGCGCAGCACCTGGTCCACCGTCGAGACGACCCCTACGCCCCAGGCCAGCATGACGAGCGCCTTCCCGACCGGACCCACCCAGAATAAGTACACCACGACCGGGCCCCACACGAGGGCGGTGCCGCCGAAGGGCAGCGGCGCCAGGATGACGGTGAGCACGGTCAGCACAATGGGAAACGGCACCCCCAGAACCAGGTAAGCCAGCCCCGCGAGCAGCCCTTGCACGATCGCCGTCGCGAGCACGCCTTTGACCACCGCGCGAATCGTCTGATCCAGCCGGGTCAGAATCTTTTCTTTGTGCGATTCGTCCATGGGCACCAACTCGCGCAGCACGGCGAGCCAGCCCTGCCCGTCCTTGAAGAGAAAGAACAGGACGAGGAGCATGATGAAAAAGTCGGCCATGAGGAGAAACGTGTTTTTCAACAAGTCGCCCATCTGGCCGATCAAGAATTGGCTGAGCATCTTGGCCCCGGCGACGACCGACTGCTCGGCGGAGAGGGCCTTCAGGCTGGTGCTGGCCGCCATGGACCGCAGCCAGCCCCCGACGAACGGGACGGCCGCCAGTTGATCGGGCAGATGTTGCAGGCCGCCTCCGGCGATCCACGCGCGGATCGCCAATTCGGCCGCGGCCGCTTCCCGGATCAGCATCGCGCCCAGCACGACAAGCGGCAGGACGCCCACGATCAGCGCCCCGAGCGTCAAGGTGGCGGCGGACAGCGCGGCATTGCCTCTCCACACCACCGTCAATCGCCGGTGCAGCGGAAACGCCCAGTGCGCCAGCAAGGCCGCCCACAAGGCGGGGAACAGGAAAGGCTGAAACATGAGCCCGATTTGATAGAGCAGCAGAATGACCAGCGCGAAGAAGACGAGGGCGAACAGTTGTTGTCGCGTCATGATGAGCCGGTGGTGTGTGGCGACCCGGTGATAGCAGATCCGGCGCGGCTTGTCACGGCGCGACGGCGCCGGAGCGTCGAACAGGCTGGACGCACTGAGCGGCGGAGCCTAGAGATCGGGCTCTTTGCCCACGAGCGCCACGGCCTTGCCGCGGTGGCTCGCCAGGTCGCGTACATTGCCCGGCAGCCGGGGAATCTCGTCGGGCCACGCGGTGACACCCATATCGCTGACGCCTTGGAATTTGGCGCCCGCCTCGATGGAGATCACCGGACAATGAATCTCGCCGATCAGGATCGCCGTCTTGAGCAATTCGATGCGCTCGGTGGCCGTGACCGTGGCCTTGATGCGGCCGCTGCTGATGATGGACCCGGCCGAGATGGTGCCTTTCACGAGGCCGTCCTCGCCGACAATCACCTGCCCCTTGGTTTGCACGTCGCCTTCCAAGGTGCCGTCAATGCGCACGGTGCCTTCCACCTTGATCTCGCCTTTCAGCTCCACCCCCTTGGCGAGCAAGGTGATGTTGCCGTCGTCCATGTACCCGTTTTTCTTCATGGCGCTCCTCGGTTCGAGACTCTGTGGCCAAGAATACCCTAGGCAGGGCTGGCCACCTAACAGATTGTAAAAATATTCTCCCGCTAACGGACGGGCCGTCCTTTCTCTGACATGTCTATGACACGCCGAGCGTCTGCTTGAGCCGTTCCCAGAAGCCGCCGCCGTGAATTTCGCAATAGACGGTCGGTTCGGTGCCGGCGATGAAAACCTCCGGACTCTTCTCGGGACATCGGGACGTCGCCAGTTGGCCCGTGCGGGGATCGATGTCGCGCTGCACGATGCCGGGCGGCCGTTCGAAATCGGGCGCCTCGTCCGGAATCAGGCGGCGGGCCAATCCACTCCAGATCAGCAACGCGGCCTGAGAGCCGGTCAGCTTGAGCGGGCGCTCGTCGTCAAACCCCACCCAGACGCCGATGACCAGCTCAGGAGTGTATCCCACGAACCAGGCGTCGCGATAGCCGTCCGTCGTGCCGGTCTTCCCCGCCACCGGTCCGCGCACGCCCCAGGCGCGGGCTTTCACGCCGGTTCCCCGATCCATGACGCCCTTGAGCAGCGAGGTCACCAGATAGGCCGCCTGCGGCGACACGGCCTGATGCCGGTCCGGCAGAACGCTCCACAGCGTCTCACCCGACTCGGCCACCAACTTGTACAGCACCAGCGGCCTCGTGACGACGCCGCCATTGGCCAAGCCCGCGTAGGCCGACGTGATATCCAGCAGCGACACGGAGGCGGTCCCCAGCGCGATGGAGAGGTTGTCCGCCAGCGGACCGAGCCCGAAGCCGAGCAACGTGGTCCGTAACGCGGGCAGCCCGATTTGCTGCGCGACGCGAACCGCCGGCACATTGTAGGAATGCTCTAATGCGCTCCGGACCGTCACCGGCCCATGAAATTGGCGATCATAGTTCTGCGGCGCCCAAGCTCCCGCGCTCGACTCAAACGTCACCGGCTCGTCGATCACGAGCGTGGCCGGCGTATGGGTGCGTCCCGCTTCGAACGCCGCGAGATACACGAAGGGCTTCAGCAGCGAACCCGCCTGGCGTCGCGCCTGGACGGCGCGGTTGAACTGACTGGCGCGGTAGTCGCGCCCCCCGACCATGGCCAGCACGTGCCCGGTCTTCGCCGCCATGACGACCGCCGCGCCTTGCAAAGGGTGATCGCCGGCGGTCAATTCCGGATACGCCCGTTCGAGTTGAGCCAATCCCTGCTGCAGCGCCTCGGTCGCCGCGTCCTGAACGAGCGGATCGAGCGTGGCATACAGCCGCGCGCCTTCAGGCAGGCCCAGCCCGGTCCCCTCCTCCACCTGCCGCAACAGATAGTCGGTGAAGTAGGGCGCATCGGTGAGCACGTCGTGGGAGAGCACGACCTGAACCGGCCGGGCCACCGCGCGCTGCCAGGCGTCCTCGGTCAACCTGCCGTCCTCCTTCAATCGGCGGAGCACCACGTCGCGCCGGCGCGTCGCCTGCTCCAGATTCTTCGTGGGCGCATAGGTGTTCGGCCCTTTGATCAGTCCCGCGATCAGCGCCACCTCCTCGATGGCCAACTCGTGGAGCGCTTTGCCGAAATAGCGCTGCGCGGCCTCGCTCACCCCGTAGATGGCGACCGATCCCGCCTGGCCCAGATAAATTTCATTCAGGTAGCTCTCCAGGATTTCTTCCTTGCGATACTTCATTTCCAGGACGAGCGCGGCAATCGACTCCTTCACTTTTCGTCCCAGGGTCCGTTGCGGAGAGTAGAAGAGATTCTTAGCCAGCTGTTGCGTGATCGTGCTGCCGCCCTGCACGACACCGCCGCGGGTGAGGTTGGCCCAGAGCGCGCGGCCCACGGCGATGGGATCGATGCCGAGATGGGAGAAGAAACGCCGGTCCTCGACGGCGAGCACGGTGTCGATCACGCTCCGCGGGATGCGCGACAGCGGAATCCATTCCCGCACTTGGCGCGTGCCGCCGCGGACCCCGCTGAGGAGCGGCGGCTCGAGCGACGCGAACGGGAGCGCGGATCCGCCGGCCTCTCGCACCTCGGTAACGCGGCCCTCCGCCAGCGTCAGCGTGACGCGACGAGCCGGCCCATGGGGTTCTTCCTGGGGATGCAAGTAGATCTCCACCGCTTCTTCCGTCGCACGATACTCGCCGGGGTGTTCGACGACCGCCACGCTCCGATAGCCGAGCCGGTGGAGACGGTCGGTCAGTCGGGCTTCCAGCACAGACCTGCCGGGCTGCAACACGAACGGCGCCCCGTAGATCAAGAGCGGCGGGTGCTCGTCGCTCTTGGGCAAGGCGAGGCTGGCGGAGAGCAGCGCCCCATAGACCGCGAGCGTCGCCAGACCAAGCACCGCCAGGCCGAGCCCGGCGCCCACGCTTCTTCGCAGCCATGAGCGATCAGACGACATGGGGCCTCTCGCGCGCGGGTTCGGTCGGGTGGAATGGCGATGCGTCGGACACTATAAGCGGGTGTCATGCCCGGGAGAAGGAGTCGGGCGGACAGGCGCGCGGTCAAACGGCGTGTCGGTGGTGGGAGGGAACGGTGTGTCGGGCGGTGTGGCCACGAACATAAAGCTCTGGCTGTGCCAGCCGTCGAGCCCAAGGCTCGTCACGCCGTGTCGGGAACTGGCCTGGAAGGACTGGTGCCCCTCGAGGAGCTTGATCGTCACGATGCCGCCCTGCTGTTGCGTGATGAGCCCGCGATGCACGGCGGCGCTGCAGACGTAAGAATCATCGGTATAGACATCGGTCCCATAGACGGTATGGAGCTCGAAGCGCGGACGGCAGGCAAAGCTGATGACGCGTCCGGTCTGGCCGCGCCAGGAATCGGCCTGCATATGCCCGTCGGCGGCAATCGCCGGTTCGGCGCCGGCCGCGTTTCGCACGAACACATAGGCGCCCGTCCAGGGTTCCATCCAGTCGCCGGTTCGGACGCCGTTGCGCGTGCTGCCGGCGTATTGACCGGCATCGGGGCGCATCTCGATGGTGACGGAGCCGCCGTCTTTGGCGGAAATCAGCCCCGCATGGACGGCGGCGGTGCAGATCGAAGAATCGTCCGTATAGATATCCGTTCCCCACGCTCCTTCCAGCTTGCCGCCGGCCGGACAGAGGACCGTTTCACGCCGTCCCCAAAATCCCACCCACTTCCCCGTCCCTGTCGTCCAGCTGATTGGCAAGGGCGAGGTCCGCACGCTCACCTCGTGAGGCAAGAGGGCCGGTCCCGGCTCGGACCGGCCCGTTGAAGCCGTTCCGCCGTCGAGACTCAGGAAGGCCGCCGTCACCATCACCATCCGCACCAGACGCGGCCGGAACATCCACCGTGGCTTGAAGAACGTCGTCATACGGGATCCCGATGCACCGTGGCAGGTGAAAATGCCGGCAGACAAATGGCGATGTACTCAGCGCCTTCGGGGCCCGGCGTCCCGTAACGGACCCATTCGCCCTTGCTCGTGAGCACGGCTTGCCCGGCCTGGACATCGACCACACCCGAGCGGGTTTCCACCCGGAGCATGCCGCGGAGGACGACCGTGTATTCGTCGAAGTCCGGGGTCTGCCCCGGTTCTTGCCAGCCGGAAGGGCTTTGCATGCGGGCGATGCTGATATGCGCGCTGTGGGTATTGACCAGCCCCACGAATTCGTCAATGAGCTTGGGTTTATTGCCCGCCGCTTGGATCCTGGTGGGTTGCTGAATCAACTGCGCCATGCCCGGCCTCCCCGTTCTGTGCCCATTCCACGGCGTTCGGCCACCCTTTGGTGGTACCTCCTCAGGGTCTATCGCTCTCCGGCCCTTCCGCTATCCTACTAACAAAGGGGCGGATTGCCTAGTCCATACTCACCAAGGGAGGCATTATGCACTGCATGCGCTGCCACGGGCTCATGATGCGAGACCATTTTCTCGATTTCGACGGCACGTCCGGGCATCTGTGGGCCTGTGGATGGCGCTGCATGAACTGCGGCCATGTCTACGACGCCGTCATCGAGCAGAATCGACGAACCGCATCCACCCACATCGGGGTTGCGGCCGCGGACCGCCAGGCTAG
>CAZXRB010000081.1:0-14657 GCA_964642845.1 uncultured Nitrospira sp. | reverse complement strand
GCCGAAGCCTCCGCGGCCCCCGCCGCCCGCGCGCGGCTCTTGCGGCCGCGCTTCGTTGACGGTCAAGGTCCGTCCGCCCATTTCGGCCCCATTGAGGGCCGTAATGGCGGCCTGCGCCTCTGAATCGGACGACATTTCCACAAAGCCGAAGCCCCGGGATTGTCCCGTAAACTTATCCGTGATGATCCGCGCCGACGCGACACCGCCGTGTTGCGCAAACAAATCACTCAACTGCTGCTCGGTCGCCGAATAGGGCAACCCACCGACGTAAATCTTCGAACCCATCGGGGTTCCTCCTTTAAAATGGTGACATTGTCTTGAACACGAGGAACGGGGAAGGAGCGGGCCGAAGACGCAATCGATGCAGCGACTTAGGTCTGACTTCCGACGAGATTCCCGGACAAGGCAACATCGACGTTGTGGGCCTGCTCACTTTTTGATGAGCTTCACCGCGAGGCCCGTGCGATGAAGGTATCTACACCGTAGCATACGAGCGGGCCGATTACAACCTTACTCGCCCACGCGGACCAGGAGGCCTTGCTCCTTGCAATAGGCGAAGGTCTTGTAAAACCAGCCGACGGCCAGCACCAACAGGATCGCATTGAGACCGACGGCCCAGGCGAGATGGGGCAGCGGCGCGGCGCCGGCGGTCAACACCTGGCGCATGCCCTCGAAGATGTGCGCGGCCGGATTCGCCATGGCGACCGGCTCGAGCCAGGCCGGCAGCACATCCATCGGATAGAACACGCAGGAGATCGGCTGGAACAAAAACACCATGCTCCAGGCCAGCACCTCGGCCTCCTGCCCAAACCGCATGATGAGCGACGTGGTAAAGACGCCGATGACCCAGCCGGTGATGACGAGATTGACGACAAAAGGAATCAGCCACAATCCGATGGCCAGGACGTTGTACGAATAGAAGAGCACCGCGCAGACGGCCATCACGATTGAGACACAGGTCACTTTCATGATGCTCATCGCCATCGTCGCGGCGAGGAACTCGCTGGGCTTGAGCGGGCTCGCAAACAGATTCATCAAATTGCGGGCCCAGATTTCTTCGAGAAAGGAAATCGTGATGCCCTGCTGCGACCGAAACAGCATGTCCCACAGGATCAACGCCCCCAGGAAGAACGTCACGAAGCCGGGAACCTGCGTCTGATAGCGCGCCAAATAGAGCGTGATGAAGCCCCAGATCACGAGATCCAGAAACGGCCAATAGAAGATTTCCATGATCCGCGGCAAACTGCGCCGATAGAGGTACAGATGGCGCGCAATGAGCGCGGTGATGCGATGCAGTTTCACCCGCAGCCTCCGTGGTCGTGCTCCTGGCTGCAGCCGCCGCAGCCTCGGTGGCGCCCCAGGAGCTCATCCTTGAGGTGCCGCACGCCGCCCAGCATGTGCGAGCCGGCCCGTTGGCCGTCGGGCGCTTTTCGACACCCCAACCCGGCGAGGAGCAGCGGCATACCGACCAGCCCCGCGCCGAACAAGCCGACCTCCGGCGCCACGCCCCGCCACCAGAGGAGAAGTACGATCAGGCCCATGGGCGCCAGTCCCGCGAGCAGGCTGTTCAGCACCATGCGGCCGGAGCAGGTGCCCCGCCGGAGACCGACCAGCCCGATCGCGAGCCAAAACAGCCCCCAAGCGGCGCTCATACCCAGCCCTCCGATAACGAGCCCTGTGCCGAAATCCATCACCTGTTGAACCACTCTACCGTTCACACCCGCGACTCCCTGGCCAGTTTGAGGAAGACCTCTTCCAGATCTTCTTTCCCGAACCGCGTGACGATCTCCTGAGCCGTGCCTTCGGCGACGATCCGTCCGCGCTGGAGAAAGATAATCCGGTCGGACATGTCTTCCATCTCCCGCATATTGTGCGACGTATAGAGGACGCTCAAGCCGGTCGATCGCCGTTCTTCTTTCAGCAGCGCGCGGATCTTATGGGCAATGTCCGGATCCAGGCTGGCGGTGGGCTCATCGAGGAACAGGATTTTCGGTTCGGTCAAAAACGCCTTGGCCAAGGTCAGCCGGGTCATCTGGCCGGAGGACAGCTTTCTCGTGACCTTGTGGCGAAACTCCTCCATATCCAGCTTCTTGACGATGTCGTCCACCCGCCGGGCAATGCGCGAAAGCCCATAGAGGCGTGCGACCACCCACAGATTCTCTTCGACCGTGAGGGATTGCGGCATTGAAATGTAGGTGGAAGAAAAGTTGACCTGCTGGAGAATGGTCTCCCGATGAGTGGTCAAATCCAACCCGAACATGCGCACGGACCCGGCGGTCGGCGTCACCAAGCCCAGCAGCATCTGGATCGTGGTGGTCTTGCCGGCGCCGTTCGGTCCCAACAGGCCGAGAATCTCGCCCGGCCTGATGTCAAATGAGATGTCATTGACGGCCATGAAATCGCCGAAAGACTTGGAGAGATGCGCGACTTGAAGGACCGGGCTGGACATGGGGGCATGATGTCAGTTGAACAGCAGACTCTCGCTGATCTTGTCCGGAAGGTGACAGGTCTCGCACTTCCGGCTCAGGACCTTCCCCTGATGTTCGGCCTTGCCGTCGTGGCAGCGGAAACAGTCGTTCAGCGCGCGCGTACGCAACCACGAGCCTTCCGGGTGGTTCGGATACCAGGGCCGCTCATCCGCCGAGACATGCCCGCGCGGAATCACGATGGGATAGCCCTTGATCGGCTCGTCATGCACCACCCCCGCATGGCAGGTGGTGCAGCCTTCGCCCGTTCCACGTTCGGCGAATGCCTCCATATGCTTCCGGTGGCTCATCACCAGCCCGACATCCTTGACCGGCGGCGGCAGATCGCGCGGCGCCACTTCCGAGACCCGCAGGATGTGGCGATGGCAACTGAGACACACACCGGAATCGACCGTCGTCTTCAAATTATGCGGGTCGGGCGGATTGCCAAACAAGTAGATCGCCACATCCTTGGTCCCGTTGATCGCCTTGTCTTGAATCCATCCCTTGAGGCCCGGCCGGACGTGACAGGCGACGCAGGTGACTTCCTTGTGCGAGGACTTCACCCAACTCTCGTACGAGGGGGCGATGGTGTGGCAACTGGCGCAAAACTTCGGGTGATCGGTCAGCGGAACGGCGACACCGCCGAGAGCCACGGCAGCGGCGACGAGGCCCAGCGCCAGGGCTCCCTTAGGCTTCCAGTTCATGCTCCCGGCGTCTGAGTGGGAACTGCGTCACCAGCAAGGCGGCGACCCCCGCGGCGTCGTCCAAGTGGAGGACCGGCACCGTGAGGCTGAGCGGCTTGTCCGAGACGACGGCCAACAAGCCCTCGGGGGAGAATGGAATCTCGCCCACTTCTTCGCGAACGACGATGATCTTGGGGTACCCTTCGCTCTTCCACCCTTCCGCGATGATGAGATCGTAGGACGCGTCCAGGAAGCGATCGCGCACTTCTTCCACCTTGAGCTGCTCCGAGACGTCGGCGAACATCGCCAGGCTGCCTTTCGAGACCACGATCACGCTGCTCGCACCGGCCCGTTTATGCCGCCAGCTGTCCTTGCCTTCCGTATCGAGATCGAAGCCGTGGCCCGCATGTTTCACCGTTGCAACGCGATAGCCGCTCCGGACCAATTCGGGAATGACGCGCTCGATCAACGTCGTCTTGCCGCTGTTGGAGCGCCCGATGAAGGAGACGATGGGGACAGCCATACAGTCATCGGTCAGCAGTCACCGGTCATTGGACAGCAAAGGATTTTCCCTCTGATGACCGATGCCCGATGACTCATGACCTTCTCCTTATCTAGCAACAGGACAGCCGATGGCCGCCCGAATGGCCGTGCTCCGTCTTCGTGAGCCAGGCCTCGCCGCTCAACAATTGCACGGCCACTTCATCGCCGGGGTTCAGCCGCTCGACCTCCACCGGCACATCGATCAGGCAGTTGGCCTTCACCATGGACGTGAGAATGCCCGATCCCTGATCGCCGGTGGTGCGGACTTTGAAGACCCCGTCCTCGCGGGTCAGAATGCCGCGCAAGAAATGCCGGCGATCGGTCCGCTTCGAAAATTTCTCCTGGAAGATCGCGTGGACCACGGGCCGGCCGTAGCTCCGGTGGCCGCTCATTTTCAGCATGGCAGGCCGAACCAGTTGCTCGAACGTGACCATGGAAGAGACCGGATTGCCGGGGAGCCCGAAGGCCAATTTGCCTTGGATCTTGCCGAAGGCGAGCGGCTGCCCGGGCCGGATGGCCAGCTTCCAGAAGTTCATCTCGGCGCCGAGGTCGCGGAACACCGCCTTCGTGAAGTCGTAGTCGCCCATCGACACGCCGCCGGAAAGCACGAGAATATCGGCGTTCAAGCCGTGCGAGATCTTCTCTTTCAACGCGGCGGGATTATCGCGGGCGATGCCGAGCAGAAAGGGAATGCCGCCGGCTTCCTGCACCGCCGCGGCGATGCCGTAGCTGTTGGAGTTGATGATCTTCTCTTCGCTGAACCGCTCGTCGAGATCGGCCAGTTCGTCGCCCGTCGAGAGGATCGCCACCCGCGGCCGTTGATACACGAACACGAACGACTTCGCGAGAATGGCCAGCATGCCGGCCTCGCCGGGCCTGATCCTCGTCCCCTTGGCGATGATGCAGTCGCCTTTTTTGACATCCTCACCCTGCGGACGGATATTCGCGCCGCGTGGCTCCGGTTTGAAGACCCGCACCGAGTCCGGCGTGTGCTCGGTGTCCTCCACCTTCAACACCGTGTCGGCGCCGCGCGGGATCGGCGCGCCGGTCATGATCCGGATCGCCTGGCCCGGCCCGACCGTCTGGGACGGCATCTTGCCGGCCGGCACGTCCTCGATGACGGTCAACGTGATCGGCTTTTGAATCACGTGTTCCTGCTTGATGTCCTCCCACCGGACGGCAAAGCCGTCCATCGCGGAGTTGTCCCACGGCGGGTTGTCGCGTTCGGCCACGACGTCCTCGCCCAGCACGCGGCCCAGCGCGTCCAGGATGGAAATTTTCTCGAGGCCCAACACAGGCGTGGCGTCCAGGACGACCTTCTGCGCCTCGTGGAGGGGCGTGAGTCCGGTGGTGGCGTCCGCGGCTTTCACGGGGCGATTCCTCTCATGCGCTCAATGGTGGTGCTGCGGACGCGACCCGACTTTGAGCAGCGAGCCGCTCTTTTTGCAGAAGGCCTCCACCTGATTCGCAATCTGGTGATAGGCCTCCGCGGTGGGCGTATCGGAATAGAACATCGCAAAGGGCTCGCCTGCATCCGACTGAGTCACCACGTCGGGATCGAGCGGAATGCGGCCGAGGAACGGCACGCCCATGTCGTGGGCCGACGCTTCTCCCCCGCCTTTGCGAAAGACCTCGATGTGCTGATGGCAGTGGGGGCATTCGAGCCCGCTCATATTTTCGACGATGCCAATGATCGGCACTTCGCTGTCCTTGCAGAAGGTGACCGACTTGCGGGAGTCGAGCAGCGCCACTTCCTGCGGCGTCGTCACGATGACCGCGCCGCTCACCTGGCCCAGCAGATCGATCGTCGTCACGGATTCGTTGCCTGTGCCCGGCGGCAAGTCGATCAACAGAAAGTTGAGATCCTGCCACTCGACCCCGCCGAGCAGCTGGTTGATGAATTCGTACTTGTACGCGTCGCGCCAAATAATCGGGTCATCGGGGTTCTGAAGCAGGAACGACATCGAGGCGATCTTCAAATTGTACGCTTGGAAGGGAATGATGCCGCCCGAGGTGCTGATCTTCAGCTTTTGGCCTTCGGCGCCCACCATTTTCGGGATGTTGGGCCCGTGGATGTCCATGTCGCAGATCCCGACGTGCCACCCCTTCAGCGCCAGGCTGACGGCGATGTTCGTGGTGCAGGTGCTCTTGCCCACGCCGCCCTTGTTGCTCATGATGAGGACCTTGTACTCGATCCGCTCCATGCGCTTGGCCACGAGCCAGCGGCTGTGCCCTTCCTTATCTTTTTGACAGCGCTCGTTCTCATCGCAGATGGCACAGGCCCACATATACGTACAGGCATCGCCCGCCCCGTTGCCGCCGCTGATGACGTTCAGTTCACGTGCCATGGTCGGTCCTTCTTTTTTCCGATTCGTTGATGTCGCCCTATCGCCGTCGCCCGCCGGTCGGCACGCCCACATACTCGCCGTCTGCCGAATTCGGCATCGGCATGGCCGGCGCAGGGCCGCCCGCCGCCGCCACCGCGGGCACCAGAGCCTCGGGCGCGCCCGCCGCCTTTTTCTTGTTGAAGAATCCGGCGCTGATGATACCGACTTCATAGAACACGTACATGGGCAACGCCATCAAACATTGATTGAAGGGATCCGGCGTCGGCGTCAGGATCGCCGCCACGATGAACGCGCCGAGCAACGCCCATTTGCGATAGCGGCGGAGGAACGGCGCATCGACCCATCCCAACTTCGCCATCAACGTGATGGCCAGCGGCACCTCGAAGATCAGGCCGAAGACCAACAGGAACCAGAGGGCGAACCCGACGTATTGCGCGATGGACAGCTGCGGAACGAACCCGGCGCTGACGCCGTACGAAATCAGGAAGTTCAGCGCGAAGGGCAGCACGAAAAAAAAGGAAAAGGATACGCCGGCGTAAAACGCCAGGGTGCTCAAGAACGCGAAGGGCCCGACAAACCGCCGCTCCTGGACGTGCAGTCCGGGCACCACGAACTGCCACGCCTCAAACAAGATGTACGGAGTGGACAGCACCAGGGCAAACAGGCCCGCCACCTTCACGTTCTGCCACAGCGCTTCGGCGGGAGCGAGGAAGACGAAAGGGACCATCGGCAGGTCGGTGGGCTCCCACGACAGGGTGCTGGGGACGAACATGTTCTGCAGCGGGATCCGGAGCCACTTCACCAGGGTATCGGCATAAAAAAACGTCGCCACGAAGACCAGCGCCGTGACGATCACCGCCCGGGTCAGCCGGACCTGGAGCTCCACCAGATGCTCCATGACCGGCATTTTCTTGTCTTCCAGCGGCTTGAAGACGGAGTCTTGCAGCCACCGATTCAGATCGTTCAGCACGCAGCCTCAGCGGAATTGTTCATTGGCTCATCGGATCACTGCGCCATTGTCCGGTGCACCCGACTCAATGAGACAATGAATCACTGGTCAATGAGCCAATTCATTTCGGATTGACCGCGACGAACAGGCTGTTTCCCTGCCGGTTCACCAGCAGCACGGCCAGCTCGTCCTTTTTGATCTTGCTCGCGGCCTTCTGATAATCCTCAAGCGTCTTGACCGGTTCGCGATTGACTTCTTGAATCACATCGCCCCGCTGGAGCCCGGCCGCCTCGGCCTGGCCGCCCGGTTCGACGGAGGTAATCACCACGCCGGTCGTCTTGGCCGGAATGTTGAGCTGGCTCATCAAGGCGTTGTCCAGCGCCTGGACACGGAGGGACGCGAGCACGTTGTCGGGCGGCTTGATCATCTCGCCCTGTTCCTTCGGCGGCGCCGGCTCCTTGCGGGCCAGGATCTCGTCCGACGGCCGCTCCGCCACCTTGACGGAGATGGTCTGCTCTTTCCCGTCGCGCAGGACTTTCACTTCCGCTTCCTTGCCGACGACGGTCCGCGCCACCAGGTTGCGCAACTGGCTCACACTCTGCACTTCCTTACCGTTGAACGCGACCACCACGTCGCCGCGCTTGATGCCGGCGGCGTGCGAGGGGCCGTTTTCGTTGACGTCGCTGATGAGGACGCCTTTGCGCTGTTCCGGCAGCTTGAAGGATTTGGCCAGCGCCGGGGTGATTTCCTGGATGGCGACCCCCATCCATCCGCGCACAACTTTGCCGGTCTTCTGCAAGCTCTCCACGATGTCAAGCGCGATGCTGCTGGGAATGGCGAAGCCGATGCCTTCGGACCCGCCGGTGCGGGAGAAGATCGCGGTATTGATGCCGATCAGCTCGCCGTTCATGTTCACCAGCGCCCCGCCGGAATTGCCGGGGTTGATGGCCGCGTCCGTCTGGATAAAGTCTTCATAGTCCGCGATCCCGACATTGCCGCGCCCCAGCGCGCTGATGATGCCGAGCGTGACGGTCGAGCTCAATCCGAACGGGCTGCCGACCGCGAGAACGAGATCACCGACCTGCAGTTTTTCGTATTCCGCCCACTTCAAGGAGGGCAGATCCTTGGCCTCGATCTTGATGACGGCCAAGTCGGTTTTCGGGTCGGTGCCGACCACTTTGGCCGAGAACTCCCGCCGGTCGCTCAGCGTGACCGTGATCTGCGTCGCCCCCTCGACCACATGATTGTTGGTCACAATGTACCCGTTCGAGTCCAGAATGACGCCGGAGCCGGCGCTTTGGTCGGGACGGCCGTGTGGAGCGGGAGGACCCGGCGGCATCGGCGGCGGAGTGGGCAATTCGCCTCCCGGTTCTTCGCCCGGAGGCGGTCCGAAGGGACCGGGAGGCAGTCCGCGCCGCCGGCCGCTTTCTCCCCCGCCGGTGACCGCGATATTGACGACGGCGGGGGTGACTTTTTTCACGATTTCTGCAAAACCTTGAGCCAGTGCAGGGGGAACTCCCGCTGCAGAAACACCCGACCGACCGTCCACGCCGCCGGCCAGAGACATCGCCACGATGAGTCCGCCCCCGAGAATAAGCCGCTTGGCCGTGTGCCGACTGCGATTGACCATGACTGGGTTCCTCCAGAAAGTTGATCGCTTCATGAAGACAAGAAACACACTCGGCCGGCCATTCAGGCCGCCGCATGCTCCGAGAACGGTGTATCTTACACTAAGACTTCCCTGGCCTTCAAAGAGGAAAAGTCCCTGTCAGGCCGGGACATTCTCGTGGCCTGACAGGGACGCGCGCATGGGGAGCCGTGGAGGCCGATCACCGGAACCTAGCTGTGCCGACGGCTGGCGGCATCTTCCTCGAGCTGCTCCTTCCATTCATGTTGCAGCTTCGCCGTCAAACGTTTGGCGGCTTGGTTGAAGGAAACCACGCGGAGCGTGTTGGGTGCGCCTTCATAGGTCGGCGGCCAAAAACGGCGCTCCGGTTCTTGCGGCCGCAGATACACGACCGGATACCATTGATTGATGCCGGGCGCGGTCGGCCGATCCAACGTCGCCCATCCGCGCCCCTCCGCCTGCATCAAAACCTTGCCGTCCTTCGCGTCCAACAAGGCGAATTCCAACAACGACCAGTTGTCGCGGCGGTAGCCTGGCTGCATGTGCGTGGTCCAGCCTAAGAACAGCGCCATGGGATATTCCTGTTCCGTGCTCGACACGACGACGACCGCCAGATAGTCCAGGTTATGCCGCGTTGCGAGATCCGCGAGCTGCGCCCGGTTTCCGTCAAGAGGTCTGATCCCATCGCTGGGAATCACCTGTTTGATCGTGACCGGCAACACGCGACTGATTTCTTGCCGCAGTTCCTCGCCCAATCGCGCCAGGGCCTCGTCAGGCAGGTTGGGCGCCGCGTCCGGAGCCGAGGTATCGGAGATCAGCACCAAGCCAGCCTCTAGGGGGCGCTGATTGGCGGCCAAAAGCGACTGGCTCGTCGCCTCCTGGCTCACCGGCACGTAATCGGTAATGCGGCTAGGGGGAATGGCCGAGGCACAGGCACAGACGAGCAGCGAAGCGGAGAGGATGGAGAGCGCAGAACCCAGTCGCGGCATAGTGCACCTCCCGGTTGAGATGTCGCGCACCTACGAGATATACGTTCGCTCCCGCCGTGCGGATCTGTCAAGACCGTAGGGGGAAGGCCGCAGGAGGCGGGGTGCAGCGTTGGCCGTCCGGACGGGCTTTCCCTGTGAGCGAACGGCGAACCTCTTGCATTGCGCCGAGGTCCCCTGTACTGTTAGCCGGCTTCTTGACAGGCCGGAAGGTGGCGCGGTGACAGCACCCGATTCTCACGTCTCTCTTGACCTGTCGGTCATCATCCCGGCTCACGACGAGGCGGCCCGGATCCTTCCCCATCTCCGCTCCATCGTTCGGTTCCTGACCTCCCGCGACCGTCCGTTCGAAATCCTGGTGGTCGATGACGGCAGCGCCGACGACACGGCCGTCGTGGTCCGGCAATTCGGACGGCGGGTCCCGGCGGTCCGGCTGCTCCGCTTGCCGGTGTGCTCCGGAAAGGGCGCGGCCGTCCGGCATGGGATGCAGGCCGCCCGGGGGCGGTGGCAGCTCTTCACCGATGCCGACGGAGCCACCCCGATCGAGGAGCTCGTGCGCCTCGAACAGGCGCTGCAATCCGGAGCGGATCTCGCGATCGGCTCGCGCAGCTTGGCCTCGCGCCGATCGGATTTTCGCGTCGAGGCCCGCTGGCATCGCAGCCTGCTCGGAAGCTGCTTCAATGCCATCGTCCGCGCCGGCGGGATCCGCGGCATCGCGGATACCCAATGCGGCTTCAAACTGTTCGAACGCGCTGTCGCGCAAGACCTGTTTACGGTGTCCTGCCTCAACGGGTATGGCTTTGATCTCGAGCTCCTCTACATCGCGCAGCGTCGCGGCTACCGGATCGCCGAGGTGCCGGTGAACTGGACGGATCAACCCGGCTCGAAAGTCCGGCTGGTGCGCGACGGCCTCGGCATGCTGCGCGACTTGATGGCGATCCATCGGTACGCCAAGAAAGGGTATTACTCGCTTCCCGCGGAACGGCCGCTTCCCGCGCTCACCCCTTCGCCCGCGCTGTTCGAGTAAGCCCCCTGGTTGGCACTCTTCGCGATATAGATCACGACCTTTGCGTCTTCATACACCTTCTGCCAAGCCGGCAATGCGGCCAAGGCCCTCGCGAGCGGGCTGTCCCGCTTCGTCAGCGCCCAATCGATCGCATACTTGTCGAGCACCTCCAACCGTGGCGGCTCCTCATCGCGCACGGCGAGGTAATCGCGGAAGATCCACCGATCACCGAGGCGCCAGGCCGGCATGCGTCCGTCGATGAAGATTTTCTCCCGCGGCAGCCACCAGAGCAGAAAGCCGCCATATTGATAGTCATGCAGCAACCGTGTGCCGAGTCGATCACGATGGGTGGCAATCCAGTCCACCGCTTCGATGGGATACGAGGTGTCCCGCAGTGCCTGAGCCGGCGCCACCCCGAATCGCCAGACATGACGGAGATGATCCGGGCCCGCGGACCACAAGAACAATCCTACGGCGACGGTCAGCGTCCCAGCCCACCGGGACACGGAAAGCCATGACCAGGGCGGCGTGGCACTGAGCCGAGTCATCCCGTCTTGCAGGAGCTCGGCGAACAGCGGCAGGCTCACGATCAGGAAGACCGGAATATTGCGAAGATGCCGGACGGCGAGCAGCAGAAACACCGCCAGTATCGCCCAACGCACCGGCTCAATGCGGCGATACCAGGCCGCCATCGCCAAGCCGAGCAGAGCCAGATAGGCTAGGAACAATTTCCCTGCCAACGCGTCCATCGAGATCGGATGCCATTCCTGCAACCTCTCGACCATGAATCGATCGGTGAGCGAGGCGAGGATTTCCCGGTGCAACCGCCAGCCGTACGGATTCACGAGCGTCACGAGTCCGGCCAGGCCCGTGACCAGGAGCAGCGTGCCCCACGTCTCCCGACGGCTGCGTTCGGCACAAGACGGGCGGTGCTTCGCCAGCCAGGACAGGCTCACGACAAGACACAGATACAGGCCTCCCGCGACAAACCCTCCGTGGAGATTCGCCCACAGCAAGAAAAGCGGCGGGATCATCCACAGGAGTCCAGGCCGTCGCTTTCGCCCCTGGTCCAAGAGCCAGAGCAAGACGGCCAGCCCCAGCAGCGTCATCATTTGGGTTCTGGCGCCGAGAAAGGGGAGCGCGACCGAGAGCGAGAGGCCGCAGGCGATCAATTGGGCCACCGTGTCGGCCTTGGCCGTGCGCGCGGCGAGGAGCCACGCTGCCGCCGTCACCAGTCCAAAGAACAGGATGACGGCAAGCGCGCCGCCGGCCGAATACCACAGGCCCATCACCAGATCGGTCAGCCACGCATGTTCCACCCACGCCCAATCCGGCATGGTGTGCGAGTACGGATCCAGATCCGGGAGGCGGCCCTGCTGAAGCAGGTCGAGTCCGGTCCGGAGATGCCACCCAAAATCCGGCTCGGTCAACGGCTGCAGCACGAGGTTCACGATGACAAGGATCAACAGCGTGCGGAGCGCTGGATAGGAACGGGCCGGCTGAAGGGACGTCGATGGCATGGGAGGCATGGGAACGGAACCCGCGCCGGTACATTCTTGCCGGCTCAAGGGCGACCCTTCATGAGGACATCGCGGCGCCCGGCCGCCGCACCAGCCAATGGCCCAACACCAGCCAGTCCACTTCCGTCCGTAGGAAACAGCCCACGGCCTCCTCGGGCGTGCACACAATCGGCTCCTGCACGTTGAACGACGTATTGAGCAGCACCGGCACGCCGGTGCGGTGCGCAAAGGCCTCGAGGAGGCGCCGGAACAGCGGGTTGGAGTCGCGGTCCACCGTTTGGACCCGCGCCGAGCCGTCGACATGGACCACGGCGGGAATGAGTCCCTTCGCGCTCGGCTTCACGGGCGCCGTGAAGAGCATGAACGGCGAAGGAGCCGGCAGGTCGAAATAGTCGCCGGCCGCCTCTTCGAGGACGGACGGCGCGAAGGGGCGGAAGAGTTCCCGGTGCTTGACCTTGGCGTTGATGACCGCGCGGATATCCTCGCGGCGGGGATCGGCGAGCAGGCTGCGATGGCCCAGCGCTCGAGGGCCCCATTCCATCCGGCCTTGAAACCAGAACACCAACCGACCCCGCGACAATTCCTCGGCCACCTTGTCGCAGAGCGCGGCGTCGGGGAGATGCTCGGCTGCCAGGCCCGCCCGGTCAATGGCGTGCCGGCATTCTTGATCAGAGTAGCGCGGCCCCCAGAACGCATGGGTGAGAGACAGTCGCTCGCGCAGCAGGCGGCGGCGCATGCCGTACCACAGCGCCGCGCCCATCGCGGCACCGGCATCGCCGGCGGCAGGCGGAACGAACACCGCCTCGAATCCTGCTTCCCGCCAGAGGCGGGCATTGGCGACACAATTGAAGGCGACCCCGCCGGCCAGACAGAGGCGGCTTGCGCCGGTCATCCGTTTCAGATGCCGGGCAAGATGCAACAGGGTCTCTTCCAGCACGAGCTGCACGCTTGCCGCGAGATCCCGATGCACCTGTGTCGGCTCGTCGCCCGGCAGACGCGGCGGTCCGAACAGCGCCGCCAAGGCGGGTGGAAACAAGCGGACCCGCGCGAGGTGGAAGTCCAGCACCCGCACGTTGAGCGCGAATTGCCCATCCGGCTCCAGCCGCAACACGTGCCGCCGAATCACCTCGGCATAGCGCGGCTCGCCATATGCGGCCAGGCCCATCACGATGTATTCGTCTTGATCCGGCGTGAACCCCAAATAGGCCGTCATGGCGGCGTAGAACTGCCCCAGCGAATGGGGCAGCGGCGTGCGTTGCAGGACCTTGATCGTGCCGCCATCCGCTTTCCCGAGCAGTGTGGAGTGCGCTTCCGACGCCCCGTCGACGACGAGGACCGCCGCCCGTTCGTACGGCGCCGCCAGCGCGCTGCTGGCGGCATGGCAGAGATGGTGATCGAGGAACACCGGCGCGGGCGACGGTGTCCCATCGATCCGTTCGGTCAGGAGTCGCCTCAACAGGAACAGTTGTTTCCATTCGTGCGCCAGGCGCTCGGCTGACCGCCGTCCCTTGACGCGAAAGAGCGTCGGCGAGCGGACCATCGCTGAGAGCGCGAGCGCGGCCCGGCGGCCGATCTGCCAGTATTTCCAGGGCACGACCACATGATCCACCTCGGCCAATGTCACGCCCGCTTCCCGGAGGCAATACCGGATGGCTTCCACCGGCAAACCCGAGACGTGCTTCACGCGCGCGAATCGCTCCTCCTCCGCCGCCGCCACGAGGCGGTCCTCGGCGACGAGCGCCGCCGCGGCGTCCCGCATGTTGGAGAGGCCCAAGATCAACATGGGCGCGAGAATAATTCAGCGCCGCGGCCGTGGCAAGCGAAGAACTCTCCCGTTGCTTTCCCCGCATGATTCCGGTACGGTGGCGAGCGCTCCGACCGAGCGCGATCCACGGCTCTTCATGAACGTACCCTACCCTTCACCACGAAGGACTCTCCGGCGATGGACCAGACATGCGCTCATCGGCGCACTGCTGCTTTCCTTGCCGGGTTGCGCCAGCCGACTGGAATTTCCTCCCATGGGGGAGCCGCTGGACCAGACCGCCAAGCTCGAAATTCCCGCCTCGCTCAAAAAGCTCACGGCTGACTACACCGACTCCTGCGGACACCTCATGCAGGTCCCCATCGGCGCGCGCCTGGAGGAAGCGCTGGTGGAGGGCGCCTACCGGACGTTCAAGCGCGTGCAATACGAGGGCGGAGGCAGCAAGGACGCGGCCCCGGATGTCATGGTGCGCGTGGATCTGATCAATTGGTCGTTCAGCATCGATAAAGAATACCTGTACGACCGGGCGCCGGCCAAACTGCAGCTGGACGCGATCGCCAGGTTCTACAACGCGAAGGGCGACCTGCTGCGGGAAGCCGAAATCAAGACGGCGCGCCAAGAGCGGGTGCGGATCGAACCCATGCAGCGGAACTGCGACTGGGTCGTGGACCCTTTTCTCCAGGACAGTGTCGTCGATTTTTCCTCGAAAGTCGCCGTCGAAGCCAGGGCCGCGGTTGCGCAGCCCGCGCGCCAGACGGCGCCGCC
>CAZXRB010000080.1:0-15256 GCA_964642845.1 uncultured Nitrospira sp. | reverse complement strand
CAGCCGGAGAGGACCGCCGCCTGAAACTCATTTACACACCTCTTGACGGTGGCTCGCATACCTCCGACATTATTGACTATCTCCCAGATCAATCATCAGCGCGAACACCCAACGAGTAGCCAACAAGGGAGTGCTGCAACGGAGGCGGCTGTTCAAAACGACCTCTCAACCAGGCCGCGCTCGTCACTCATCACACATCACGCGTCACGGTTTTTCAGTCCTGTCCGATCTTCGGTTCCGAGTACTCAGCCTCGAGGGATATTTTCGACTGCGCATACCGTTTGTAGAACATCAACAGGTCGCGCACGGACACGACGCCGACAATGTCGCCGTTCTTCGTCACCGCGAGGTGACGGACACCGAGATCGCCCATCATGTCCTGGGCGTCGTCCACGGTTTGACTCCCTTCGATCGTGCAAATGGGGCTCGTCATGATTTTTTCCACCGTGAGCTTGCCGAGTGGCTTACCGCCGGCGACGGCCCGGCGGACGATGTCGGTATCCGTGAGAATCCCGACGAGTTTCTTGCCTTTCTTGACGAACAACGACCCCACCCGCGCCGTCCGCATCTTCTTGGCGGCGCTCATGACCGAGGTGTTCGGTCCGACGCTTTTGGGATTTTTCGTCATGATGCGAGCCACCGTGTTCGGCATACGTCCCCCCTCGTAAAGCGATGCCCGTGAGAAAATCCAGCCCTTCAGTTTACCGTCAACACAATCTTACCAAAGAATTTCCTACTGAGCAGATATTCTTGAGCCGCCCTCGCCTCTTTCAACGGAAAGGTCTTGTCAATGACCGGCTTGAGTTTCCCCCGCCCTACCAGCTCAGCCGCCTTCAGCAATTCCGCTCGCGTACCCATGTAGGAGCCTTTGATTGTCAGCTGGCGGGAAAAAACATATCGAAGATTCAATTTCACCTCGGCGCCGGTGGTCGCGCCGCAGGTGATGAGCCGTCCGCCTTTGGCCAACGATTCGAGACAGGCATCCCACACCTCGGGCCCGATGTGCTCGATCACCACGTCCGCGCCGCGCCCCTCGGTGAGCAACTTCACCCGCTCCGCCACTTTCTCGGTGGAATGATTGATCACGGCATGGGCGCCCAACATCACAGCCTTCGGAATCTTGTCATCGGAGCCGACCGTGGTGATGACGCGGGCGCCGGCCAAATGCGCGAATTGGACCGCCACGTGTCCGACACCGCTACCCGCGCCCATGATCAGCACCGTCTCGCCCAATTGGATGTCCGCGAGCGCGAATAACATATGCCACGCCGTGACCGAGACCAAGGGGAAGGCCGCCGCCGCTTCGAAGGACACATCGCCCGGAATCGGCAGTACGTTCCGGAACGGCACCTTGACGAATTCGGCATAGCCGCCGGCGACCATCGCGCCCAGCAAGCCATAGGAGCGGCAGAAATTATCCCGCCCGGCGAGGCAGGCCTCGCAGTGCCAGCAGCTGATGCCGGGCGACACGAACACCCGTTCCCCCGGCGTCATATGGTCCACCCCTGCGCCGACTCGCTCCACGATCCCGGCCACATCCGATCCCGAGATGTGCGGCAGCGGCATCGGATAGGCCGGGTTGCCTTGCCTGATCCAGATGTCGAGATGATTCAGCGCACAGGCCTTGACCCGGACCAATACCTCCTCAGGCCCGATCACCGGCACCGGCACGTCTTCATACGACAACTTATCCGGCCCGCCATGCTGACGAAAGAGCACAGCTTTCATGTCACTCTCCAGTGAATGTTCAATGTCAAATGTTCAATATTCATCCGCATTAGCTACCATTGAGCATTGAACATTGAAAATTGATCATCGTTAGAAGTTGAGGGTGCCCTCAATGACCTTCACACACTGCCCGCCGACTTTGACGGACTGAATGATGTCGTCGTCGGATTCCACTTCAATATAGATGCTCGAAGGCCGGTCGATCTCGAACCCCTGCTCGGCGATGATCTCCGTGACAGGCAGGACATCGACGACGCCGTTCTGAACGAGGTAGGCGCCGAGCGCGCCGCTCGCGCTGCCGGTGGCCGGATCTTCGAGAATGCCGATGGACGGGGCGAACATGCGCGTGTGGACGGTGGCCGACGGTTCCACCGTGACGGTGGTGAAGACCATGAGGCCGTTGGCGCCGAAGCGGCGGCAGAGATCGGTGATGGCGGTCGCGTCGGGCCGGATCGAGCGCACCGCGGTAAGCGTGCGCACGGGGACAATCATGACGGGCAGGCCGGTGGACACGACTTCGACGGGCCATTTGGTGTCGGCGATGACGTGCTTGGAGAGCCCCAGCGCGCTGGCGACCTTGTACAGGTCTTCGGTTTCCTCCACCGGCCCGAGAAACTCTGGCTTCGGCTGCGTCATCACCACCCGTTCCACGTGGCCGTCCTCCGCATGGAGCTCGACCGGGAACAGGCCGATATTGCACTCCTGCATGAGGCGGGTCACAGCCTGCTTGGCGGGAATGATGCCGAGCTCCGCCAGGATGTAGAACGTCCCGAGCACGGGATGCCCGGCGAATGGAATCTCCTGCGTGGGCGTAAAGATTCTCAGCCGCGCGACCGCCGCCTGATCGGTGGGGGGAAAGACGAAGACGGTCTCGGAGAGATTCATCTCCCGCGCAATCTGCTGGAGCTGATCGTCGCTCAGTCCCTCGGCGTCGGGAATCACCGCGACCGGATTGCCGCCGAACGGCAAGGCCGTAAACACATCGGCCTGATAGAACTTCACACTGTGCCGTTCAGCCATGATTCTCCGTGATGCGTCGTTCGTATCTCGTCGTTCGCAGAGTCGAGGCAAGCCGCACATGCGAGATACGCTTCACGAGCGACGACCGTCGACGAGTGTTCATGCAGGGCGCGGCAGCGCCTCATACGCCTGCGTCATCGGATTGCGGACGTAGTGCTCGACGTAGTTCTGCAGCGAGCCGTTCTTATACAGCTGCTCGTTCGCAAACCGGGTGTCGATCTTGTGCAGCACCTTCACCTTGACGCCGGTCTTCTTCATGAACTGCTCCAGCGTGACGCCGGTGATATCGCTGTAGGGGCCGCGCCCGGACTGCATGACGCACTTGGGAATGTGGACGACCTTCTCGTTGGTCAGCCGCCTCGCGATGTCGTCGAACGTCAGCAGGACCGTGCAGTCGGAATCGCCGCTCAACATCGCGTTGGGCACGTAAAGAAACTTGGCGCGGTTCTTCCGGTACGTCGCGAGGATCTTGTAGACGCTCCAGGCCGCCACGACCGTGTCCTTTTTCTCCAGCTCCAGCGAGTCGAAGAGGCTGAGGATGCGCCGCCGGCTCAGGAAGGCGGTGATGTAGGCCTCGGTGTGGATCGTCTGGAGATTCGGCAGCGCGGCGTCGTAGATCCGGAGCGCTTCCTCGGCCAGGTATTTCCGGCCCTGCCGCATGAGGGCCGCCGTCTCTTCTTTCAGCCCGCGCACCGGCGTGAGCGTGCCCATCCAGAGGACGCATTTCTTGTTCACCCCAGAAATGGTCATGGCATCCTTCGACATGGTGTGCGCGTCGAAGGCGTAGAAATTCGCCGACGACACGGCCGGCCCGTCGAGCACCTTCATGAGATGTTTGATGGATGGCGCATGAGGCATCAGCCGCTGCCGGTAGTCGCTCAGCGTGATGACGGAGAGCTCGAAATTGATCCGGCCCGAATACTGCGCGGCCAGTTGATGGATCTTCGGCACGTGCACGAAGCCGACGGTGAAGAACTGGATGTTCTTGTCGGTGTGCTTAAGGAAGTCTTCGACCCATTCCATCGCCTTGGGATGGAGAAAGAGGTCGGTCCATTCCATGAACTCGTTGCCGCCCAGGCACCAGAACTGTTTCGGGTCCGTCGGTTTCTTGTTGATGTAGTCGAGGATGAATTTCCAATCCTCGTCGGTGGTCTTGGGCGGATCCAGCGTCTCGCGGTAGGAATGGTCCAGCTCGTAGCAGAACTCGCACTTGACGGGGCAATCGCGCCCGAGGCTGAGCGGGATCTTCCCTGCGTCCATCTCGCGGATCAACACATCGCGGTAATCTTTCTTGGTGAAGATGGGCGTCGCCTGGAGGATGGGGAGAACGGTTGGCATCGATTGACAGCCCTATCGCGCCCTTGTCACAGTAGCGCCATGACGAACGGCATCACACCGCAGGATGTGGCACACGCCTTGGAGATTCTCGGGCTCACCCTCCCCGTCACATCGGAAGATCTGGAACGCGCCAAACGTGTGCAGCTCTACAACTGGAACCCCGCCCGCTACGCCAACTTGACGAATCACCCCAAGCAGTACATGCAGGCCTATAAAAAAGCCGAGGAGATGACCAAACGTATCGAAGCGGCCTATGCGCTCCTCTGCGCCGTGCTGGTGCCCGATGAATCGTAATGTTCAATTTTCAATGCTCGATGGAGGAGAATCCGGAATCCCTAATTGAACATTGATCATTGACATTGCACATTGCGCCTCATCCGACTTCGTGACTTGTGACGCGCGACATGCTCTCTTGATCGTCGCCCATCGCCACCGGCCACGTGACCAAGCCTGACACGCTGTCCGACACGCCGACGGTCTGCCGCTGCGCATAGATCTGCGGCAGCTTGTTCGTGCCGAACTTCGAGATGTAGAGGAAGACGTGCTCGCGGGCGTTCACACGCACGGCCCAGGGCTGGAAGTCGTTCTTATAGAACTCCTCGCAGAGTTGCATCGCGTCGAGGCAGGAGATCCCCACCGGCTCGTTCAGCGTGTAGTAGTAGTCGAGCGGCAGATCGTACTCTTCCTGCTTGTGGATCGTGATGCCGAACTTCTCGGGGTTCCGCACCATCGGCGTGTGCCGGTAGGCCACGAAGTAGAACAGCTCGACGGAGTGGATCACCGGTTGGTTGTCGAGGATGAACTGCCGCGTTTCGAGCGCCTCCTCGCGCGTCTCGCCGGGGAAGCCGTAGAAGGCCATCACGTGGTTCCAGATGCCGGCCTTCGCCGCCGACTGCAAATTGTTCTGGATCACGCTCTTCTTCGCATGCTTGTCCATCAGATTCAAGACGCGCTCGTTCGCCGACTCCATCCCGTAGTACAGCGTGCAGCAGCCGGCCTTGGCCGCGAGATCCCAGATGGCCTGGTCCTGGAGCGTCTCTTCGAAGCGGATCAGCGTGGTCCATTTGATGCCGACGTTCTGCTCCACCAGCATCTGCGACACTTTCTTGAACAGCGCGGGCGGATAGGATTCGTCGGAGAACAGGAAGTGCCGGCACTGATACTTGTCGCGCAGCGCCTTCACCTGCTCGACGACCAGTTGCGCCGTCATGCCGCGATACTGATCGAAGTAGCCCTGCCCGTGATCGCAGAACGTGCAGCGGCCCCAGTAGCAGCCGCGCGTGGCGAGATAGGGCAGGATGCGCTCGGGCACGAAGTAGTGGTCGAGCGGCAAGCCGTCGAAGTCCGGCAGCGGCAACGCCGTGGTCTTCTCGGTATAGACCTCTTTGCTCTGATGCACGTGGCCATCGACATCGCGATACATGAGATTCGGCACCGACGCAAGGTCGCGTTGGCCGTTCAAGGCTTCGATGAGCCACAGCAGCGCATGCTCGCCTTCGTAGAGGATCGCCGTGTCGAAGACCTCGGTGAAGAACCGCTCGTGCTTCGGCAGCTCTTCCTGCAGGCGGGTGATCACGTTGCCGCCGACCACGACGTGAACGTGCGGGAAGGTCTCCTTGATCATCTTGCAAAAAGTCAGGCCGGCGAGGAGCTGCATCTGCGTGCCGATCGAGACACCGACGACATCCGGTCGTTCCTTGGCAACGGACGGCAGTACCAGCTGATTGCAGATGTCGCGGTACACGTTCACCTGCTCGTCATTCAGGCAAGCAAACACTTCTTTTGACACGCCCGGCCGGTATCCGAGATTGCTTTCCATGGGATAGAAGACCAGTGACGCCGGATAATAGGCGGCGGAGACGTACTGCATCACCTCGCGGAACGTGTTCAGTGCCCATTCGAGCTTGTCGGCGTCATAAAACCGCTCGCCCCGCACGACGCGCTTGGCGTCCTCGGCCCGGTCCGCGAGATCGAACACGTCCACGACATTCGCCTGCTCGACGACGAGCTTCTGATCCGCTTCCTGCTCGGTGATGACGCCGGCCTTTTCCTTATCTTGCAGTTCCTTGAGCTGCATGCCCAACCGCGCCTTCAGCCAGATGAGGAAATCCATGCTGAAGAAGTGGTCGTACATCTCGATGTTGACGTCGCGCTGAATCACGGCATGCCCTGCTCCGCGGAGCACGGCCGTCAGCGACGGCAACGCGAGATAGGGCGCCGTCGGCACCCACTCGGGCGGGAACAGCAGCATCACCTTGCTGTGCTTCCGCTCGCCCTTGGCCAGCGGGGCCAGACCGTCTATTTGGACGAGTCCGCTCATTCGATCGTTCACTGTTTAATGTTCAATGCTCAATTTTCAATTTGTCTGAGCTAACTGAGCTAAGAGAGATAACTGAACATTGAAGGCTCATCACATTTTCCCCGCCAGCGTCGGCGTGACTCCAGCCGTCTTCATGGATTGATATTGGAGATCGGGCAATTTCGCGAGTCCGAACCGGCAGATATAGAGGAAGATATATTCGCGAATGTAGAGCCGCAGGTCCCAGCCGGGATAGTGGTTCCGTTCGAATTCCTCAAACACCCGCTCGGCTTCTTCGATGCTCATCCCCTCTTTCACCGTGTAATAGTAGTCGAGCGCGAGATCCCAGTCCGGATTCTTGTAGGCCGTCACGCCGAACTTCTCCGGATTCTTCGCGACGGGATTGTGCCGGCCGAGATCGAACGTGCCGAACCCGAGGGAGTGCACGTAGTCCTTGTTCTGCTCCAGGAACTGGACCGATTCCCACGCTTCTGCCCGTGTCTCGCCGGGAAAGCCGAAGAAGCCCATGCAATGGTTCCAGATGCCGGCGTTCGCGGAAAGCTGCAGGTGCCTGGTAATGACCTCCGTCGTCGTGGCCTTGTCCATCAGTTTCAGCACGCGCTCATTCCCCGACTCGTAGCCGAAGTGGAGATAGCGGCAGCCCGAGTCCTTCGCGTCCTGCCAGACGCCTTCGTCCAAGAGACTCTTCTCGAAGCGCATGTGCGTCGTCCAGAAGATGTCCATCCTGCTCTCGATGAGGCCGCGCGAGAGCTTGCGGAACAACGCGGGCGGATAGGATTCATCGGTGAAATGGAAATGCTTCGCCCCGTACTTGTCGCGCAGGTGCCTGATCTCGCCCAGAATGTCTTGAATCTTCTTGGACCGGTAGCCCGCCGTGTAGCCCTCGCCGTGGTCGCAGAACTCGCAGCGGCCCCAGTAGCAGCCGCGCGTGGCGAGATAGGGCAGGATCTTGGTCGGCACGAAATACTTGTCCAGCGGCAGCCCATCGAAGTCCGGCGGCGGCAGGCTCTGCATGTCTTCCGCATAGCTGGTCGGCGACGTATGGACGCCTGTCGCGTCTTTATAGATGGTGTTGGGCACGTCCGCGAGGCTCCGCTTGGCCCCCACCGCCGAGACCAATTGAACGAAGGCCGTCTCCCCTTCATAGACCACCGCGCTGTCGAAGTATTGGAACAGCGGGGACTGAGGCAGCACGTCGCGCAGGCGGGTGACCGTATTGCCGCCGATCGTCACATGGATGTGGGGGAACTGCTGCTTGATCAGCGCGCAGAAGGTCATGGAGGAGAACATCTGCTGCTGCAGCACGATCGAGATACCGATCACGTCCGGCTGCCCCGCCTGAATCGCCGGCTTTACCAGATGGTCGAACACGTCGCGGTAAACGTTCACCTGCTGATCTTCGACGGCGTCCATGATCTCGGACGACACATAGACCTTGTACGACAGGTCCGTCTCCATCGGCGGCATGCAAATCCGCGCCGGGTAATAGACCATCGAGATCGTGGTGGTGACCTCGCGGAAGACTTGAATCGCCCACTCCAACTGATCGATATCGTAGAACGTTTCGCCGCGAATGATCGCCTTGGCCTTCTCGGCCTTCTTGATCAGCTCATCGATCCGCTTGTGGGTCACATCGCACAGCGCCAACTGCAGATCCATCTCGTCGGCCGTGAGCTCCCGCTTCTTCGAGAGCTTCCGCAGCCGGTCGAGCTGCTGCGGCACCCGGCGCAGGACCCTCTTCAAAAAGTCCTCGCTGAAGTACCAGTCCCACATCTCCAGATTCACGTCTTTCTGGATCACGGTATGACCGGCCTGGCGAAGGACGGCGGTGAGGGACGGCAGGCTCAGATAGGGTTCGGAGGGGAACCAATCGGGCGGGAAGATCAGCATGACCTTCATTTTCCGGCCGCTGGCCGCTTCCGAGGTTTGGCGATGGAGGAGGATCAGCTCTCGGGAGGCCCGTTCACCCTTCGAATACTCAACCCGCATGGATGAGGCTCCTGTATCGGCCAGGCACTCCGAAACTGACAGAATGCCAAGGGGTTAGGCTATAGGAGGTGACATTGTACGAGGGGGGAAGAAGGATATTCAAGGGCGGAGGATGGAGCGGCCAGATGGGCTGTGGTCCCTCAATGCGCGCGGTGAAAGGACCCTCTGGCCGCTCCTCTTGGAGAGTGGTGGATCTGGAACGCGTGCCCTCAGCCTCAGAAGGACCTCGTCCGGCGCAGTACGGACCAACGAAAAAGATCAGTCATTGACAGAATGCGGGCCTAAGCCGCAATGTTGCCGTCGTTTCTGCTGGGCAACTCAAGAGGCGGCGACGAAGATCATGGAGATCCGGATTGTTCGGGATCGTGTGACGAGGGCGGAGCTGAGCGCAATGGCAGGACAGCAGTTCGGTGACATGGTAAAAGCCGTCGTGGATATCGAACAGGGCGTCATGGCGATAGGCGGCGAATTGCATTCGGATGAAGAATCGGCGCTGTTAGAACAGGGGGCTCTGCAGAAGAACTTGTGGGGCATCAATCTCTATCCCGCACGGCCCCCTGCGGAATGGATTGAATTCGACTCGATGATCAATGTGCGGCCGTCGAGCGGCAACCGGTCCCGGTATGTGGAAAGCGCCGCCATCCGCGAAGCCGTGATCGCGATCGTCAATCGCTTGGTCGAGGGGTAACCGTGCCTCCTGTGCATGAAAGCCTGGCTGGCGGACGATGGCAGTCGCTGTCCCTTGTCGAGCAACTCGGCAATGTGGGGAGCGAGGTGGGACGTGCCGCGCGCTGGTACGGCAAGGACCAGCAGCGGTGCGAACAGGCGTTCTACCGTGCGTTGGAACTACTGGACTTGACCATCGCCGACCCGCGCTGGAAAGGCCGTCGAAAAGAGCTCACGCGCGCCCGCGAACTGCTCTGCGATGCCATGTTCGGCGGCACACTCTACGGCAGCGACCTCGCCTCCCTCGACCGCTATTTCTTCCACTTCGCCATGGCCGCCCGAGCCGGCCGGTGAAACTAGGGTCGGACGTGTGCGTGACCGGCGTTGACGTCGCATGGACGATGTTGCAACACAAGACCTGACCGCGGATTTGATCATAATCTCGCTTACCACGACAGGATCAGAGACACGAATCAAAAGAAAACCTTCTAGCAGTGTCCCAGCTTATCTGAAGAAAATCCGGATGGAGCGGGTTCAGAACATAATTCCATTCGTGCGGAATGACGACGGATGGAACTTGTAAAACTGGACTTTTAGCATGGTCGGCCCAAGACGTACCGAGTTCCTGCAGAGCCGAGGGGATGATTGTATCTGTCCAATCGTTTGGCAAATCAGACACATGAATGGTTTCAATCCTTAGGCTGTCTGGGATTGTGGCGCTGATGCTGACCAAAGAATCGGGAAGAATGTCGGAATCAACGTGGACGAGAAATTCGAGAGCAGCAAGTGACAGTGTCGAGGAAGTATAGATGACCGGTGTCCCAGGTTTATTCCACCGTCCTCCATATCGTCGTGCCCCCTCTCCGTCTGGAGCCGCGTGCTTCGTGAGCGAAAGTCGCCAGACGATCACTAGCTTATGACACCGTGTTCGATCCGTCCCAACATCGTCTCAACGACTTGGGTGCCAAGGTCGGTATCAAGAAGCTCTATCGGTGCTGTCCCCTGCAGGACGCGATTGGGTCGACTGATCCACAGTGCGGCTTTTTCTTCCGTACCGAAGACTTCCGTTGCGTAGGTCAAGATCCTGGCTAAGCGTGCTAAGCGGTCGGATTCCTGCGCGGTGAGACGCTGCGCGGCCTTACGCCGAGCCATTGTCCGAGGAGGAACGCTTAAAATCCTGCTCATGCGAGCCGGATCAAGATGAAACTTGGAGATGATGACTTCCAACGACCGATATGGAAGTCCCTTGTGAATCATCGCACGAACGTCTTCGGTGGACTGGACCTGTCGCCTAAATACGGTCGAGCCGCCCAAGGTTTGAAATAGCTTTTCAGCTTGAGCCATGGTTCCATTCTGTCATGTGGCTTCATAGTATTGCCACATGGCACACCTGTCAATCCCTTACTCACCGATAAGGCTAGGCCAGCTCAACCCATCAACCGTCGGCAGGAGGCTGTACTGCGACATGGGACAGTAACGACGATTCACACCTGAGTTTAAGCGACAAGCCGTACAATTGCTGAACGCGGGTCTCAGAGGTGCTGCGCTGGATCACTGTCACGCATACCCAACGATGGCATGTCCACCACCACACGGCTGGAACCGGCCCTGTTTATCAAGGCCGCTTCAAATCGTTTCCCGTACAGACCGATGAGCATTTCCTGATCGATCGAGCGGAAGATTACTTCGCCATGGCGGCGCGGGCTGGGCTGTCATGGGCGCATGATAGGCAGGCGCTGCATTGCAAGATCACGTGTCTGTTCTTGATGGCCACCTTAACCCGACCCTCAATCTCTCATCATCACCTGACTTCTACGGTAATCGAAGATGAGACAGGCAGCTCTTTATGATCGTGCGTGGCCGCCGTGACGGTGATCCGGTGCGCCCCCTTGCTTACGCCCCGGAAGACGCCGGCGAACCCTTTCTGATAGGTGTCGTCCAGAAACACGTGAGCGTGGGTGGCCGTGGCGCCTCCTGCCAACTCGTATTTCAATTCGAAGGTCTGGCCCACGATCTCACCGTCCTTGGGTGACAAGATGATGATCGTCGTCTGATCATCCTCGTGTGCCAGCGAAACACAATCGGCATGTCCTACGATGAAGATCGCAAGGCATCCCATGACGACGAACCGCATCATGCGCATGCTAACTCCTTTCTGTGTGATGGCTCATTCCCGCTCGAAGGCCCAACGTCCGCCGCCAGCTCTGTGATAAGTGCCGACATAAGGCCAGCTCCTGCGCTGAACCTACATCATCTGGTCGATGGTGCATGATCACGTTGGCCAACGAGACCGGCCATTCCGGACAGGGTCGTGTCAGTAGCGTCAGCGACATGCCCTCCTGCACCCAGCCTTCTCGCAGGACACGGAAATACCATCCGGTCAACCCTGTGGCGATGACCTGAAGCGCCAGATCGTGGATGTGCCAGCGTCGCGCCAATTTCCAGCAGGGCTGGCGAGGTTGCGAGACCTGCACGACGGCCCCGCCGACGGCCACGATGTCGCCGATGCAGAGGTCCGGTTCGAGCAGCCCGTGCGTCGTGAAGTTCTCGCCGAAGGCGCCGAACGACATGGCACTGAGGCCGAGTGTGCGTCTCCAGTACTGATAATGTTCCGAAGGGTAGGCGTTGACGGCCTTGTCGTGCCCTCCGTGATGCTCCAGATCCGCCTGCCCGTCGCCATCCAGCCCCATCCGGCCCAACCAAACCGGTCGGCTCACCGTCGTCTTGAACATGCCGGTGACCCATGTTCGCGAGCCGGCCTTCGATGTTTCCGGATCAACCATTTCCTTCGGCAGACCGACTTGAAGGGACAGTAACGTCCCGAGATGCTTCTGTTCCTTGTGATAGTGATTCATCGCGCCTCGTTCCTGTTGACACGGCCAGACTATGATCTCTAAGGTTGATTGGTCCAATACTTTGTTTGGAATAATCCGATAAGCAACAACGATCACAAATGGAACTCCGGCATCTTCGCTATTTCCTGGCGGTCGCCGAGACGCTCCATTTCCGCCGCGCTGCGGACATGATTCATGTCTCTCAGCCTGCGCTCTCGCAGCAGATCAAGCAGCTGGAAGGAGAAATAGGCACGCAGCTGTTGGAGCGCACAGGGAGAAGGGTGCGCCTGACCCGAGCCGGCGAGGTGTTTCTGGCGCATGCGAAACGGGCGATTCGAGAGATGGAGGAAGCGCACATCGAGATCAATGAGCTGGAAGGCCTTCAAAGAGGCGCGTTGGTGATCGGCGTGGTTCAGACGGTCAACGCGTATTTGATTCCCGACATCGTGTCCAGCTTCTCAGAAGCCCATCCCAGCATTTCCCTGAAGGTGGAAGAGTTGTCGGGTCCTGAGATTGAGACCCGACTTGACAGCGGGGAGTTGGATGCGGGGATTGGCTTTATTCCTCCGGCGGTGGAACAGATAGAACATGAGCCGTTGTTTGAGGAAGACTTGGTCCTCATCGCTCCCGCACGTCATCGATTGAACGGCCGGCGGCGTCTTCCGATACGCGAATTGGACGGCGAGCCGCTGGTGCTGTTGAGCGACGGGTATTGCACGCGCCGGCTCATTGCTGACTGCTTCCAAACGGCTGGCGCGCGACTCAACGTGACGATCGAAATGAATTCCATCGAAGGGATCATCGCGACGGTCCGGAGTGGAAAGATGGCGACAATCCTCCCGCGGCTGGCCCTCGGAAGATATCCTGACGACAGAGTGAAGGCGGTGGCGTTGCGAGATCCCACGCCTCGGCGAATCGTCGGCATGTTGTGGAGGAAGGGACGCTACAGAAGTGCCGCCGCCCGCGCTCTTGCGGCAGAGGCTGCACGGGTGGTCAAGGAGTATTGGCGATGAGAACATGAGACGGGGTCAAGACGGAGCCGTCCCGCCATGTGCCGAATCGCCTTCTGGGCCGTCCTGGGAATGGTGCCAGCCAAATTCAGGCAGTGTGTTCCAGGCCCAAATAATCATCCTCAATTTGAGACCGGAAAATCATACGAGATCTTCGTGCGGGGTGCAGGCCATTCGGGTCATGCCCGGTTTATTATGTAACAGGGCCGCATTCTGAACCTCCGCAAGAGCGGCAAGTTTTCGGGCTGGACTTAAACTAAGGGCGGTGTTAGACGCTGGCGCGTAGCAGCCACACATTCTCTTTCGCGGCAATTTTCCCTTTCAATCCCCCGGCGACATCCGTGCTTTCAATGAGAGTCACCTTATAATTCGCTGCGTAATGGCGCTTGTGACACATCCATGTGGTCATCTATGGGGTCAGGCATGAGTATTGACTTTATTGCTGTCGTGACATAGGCTCCACCACCATGGCTCGTAAGCCGCGCATCGACTTTCCCGGCGCCTTCTACCATGTGATCGTTCGTGGCAACCAGCGGGCAACTATTTTTCATGATCCCGCTGATTACACTGCGTATCTGGATCGCCTTGAGCGGTATCGTCGCCGCGATGGCGTCACACTCCATGCCTACGTCCTGATGCCCAACCACGTGCATCTATTGCTGGAGACCGGGGCACAGCCGTTGTCCCGCACAATGCAGACCTTGCAGTTCACCTACAGCCAATACCACAACCACCGGTACGGATTGACTGGACATGTGTTTCAAGGACGCTACCAGGCCATTCTCTGCGATCGCGGAGCCTATCTCTTGGAACTGGTGCGCTACCTTCATCTCAATCCCGCTCGGCTACGAAGGCCGCTGAATCCGTGGACCTATCCTTGGAGCAGTCATGCCGCGTATCTGGGCCGCGCTGGTCCCGTCACGGTCCAGACTTTGGCAGTCTTGCAATCGTTTCACCGGCAGCTGGGACCTGCTCGGCAAGCCTACCGGCGTTTTCTGATGGACGGCCTCAGCCATGGCCATCAGGAGCGGTTCTACGAGACGGTGGACCAGCGGTTTCTCGGAGATGAACGGTTTATGGAGGCGGTGGATCGACGCACCGCCTCGACGCGTGAGGTCTCGGTCCGCCCCCGGCGGGTGCCGTTCACGACGCTCCTTGCCGCAGTGGCCACAGCCTATTCCGTGACGCCGAAAGTCCTGCTGGCTCCAGGGCGCCAACGGGGGTTGGTCCCGGCCCGCGCGGCGCTGGTTGGACTTGCGCGGAAATGGGGCGTCCTCACCACCCGTGAATTGGGACGTCATCTGCAGCGTGACCCGTCCATGATCAGCCGCCTGGCCGCCACCTACGCCGCCTATCCTGACGCAACAATCGAAGCCCAGGTACGCCGCGGTCTTCACCTTAATTCATCGGCATAAATCAATACTCATGTCTGACCCCATTGATGTGGCAGCGACCTAGCAGCTTCGGCGCGTTCGTTTACCAATATCCGAGGCCACGACCGATGCGACTTTTCTGAGGACACGACCATGCAAAAACTTAAACTCGCTGCTTCTCAGTTCGTCATTTGTGTCGAGAATACGGGCTACAAGGCTTCTCTAGAAAAGCGGAAGATCTATGTCGCCTTACGAGACGCCATGGCACTGAGGCACGGTCAGGTCCGTGTCATTGACGAGTCAGGAGAAGACTACCTATATCCAAAGAGCCTCTTTCTGCCCATCACCGTACCCGCATCTCTCCGCAAGGCAATCCTGAAAGCTGCATAACCAATTGACATGAGTGTGTCAGGCGGCCTACTTCCCTAATTTATCTCCTGAATCTGGTTGGTCGGCTCACGCTATGCCCAACGCGGAGCAAAGCTGTTGCGTCTTAATCAGCTGGCAGCCTTGACCGGCGTGAGGCATGATCGATCGACGATCATAGCCGGCAGTGATCCTTCGAGGGTATGCAGCAGATCATTTGGACCGGGGCGGCGGGATCCGCTATAAAGCAGTGCTGTTCGTTCGGTGCAATGTAGACCGAATCGCCGGGTTTGAAGGCCGTCTCTTTTCCTTCCACTCGTACCCGTCCCGTTCCTGAAATAATATAGACTTCGTGCTCCCAGGCATGCGTGTGGTAGGGCGTGGCCGCGCCCGGCTTCACGTCGAAGACGCGCATGGCGAAGGTTGGGGCACCGTCCCGTGCCGTGATCATCTCGCGGACCTGCACGCCATCGGCTAATCCCTCATACTGGGTTGGCGAAACATCCTTATAAGACTTGATAACCATATGTCCTCCCTCGTGAACAGAGGCATGAGGCTCTAACAGGCTGCGGAAAAACTCTTGTGTTCTCGCGTCCCCTGGAGTAGATAGGT
>CAZXRB010000079.1:0-17155 GCA_964642845.1 uncultured Nitrospira sp. | reverse complement strand
CAAAGGGTCGGCCGGTCGCACCGCACGACTGAGCGATTTCATTCTCATGGTGAGGAAAGATCAGATCCATCCCTCCACCGTGAATGTCGAAGGTCTCGCCGAGATGGCGGATCGACATGGCGGAACATTCGATGTGCCAGCCCGGACGCCCGGGCCCCCAGGGGCTGTCCCAGGCCGGCTCCCCCGGCTTGCTGCTTTTCCACAGCGCGAAGTCCATCGGATGCCGCTTGCGCTCATCCACATCGACGCGCGCGCCGGCTTGCAGATCGTCCAGTTTCCGCTTCGAGAGGCGACCGTAGCCGGAGTATTTCGTGACCTCGAAATAGACATCGCCGTTGATGCGATAGGCGAGCCCCTTGCTCATTAACGTCTCGGTCAGGCGGATGATGTCCGCGATGTGCTCGGTCGCCTTGGGCTCGATCGACGCCGGACGGACGCCCAGCTTCCCCATGTCTTCGTAGTAGGCCTGGATAAATTTCGAGGTGATCGCCTCACACGAGACGCCCTGCTCGTTCGCGCGCTTGATGATCTTGTCGTCGACGTCCGTGAAGTTCTTGGCGAACTCGACGCGAGAGCCGGAATATTCGAGGTACCGGCGAATGACGTCGAACACCAGCGCGCTGCGCGCATGCCCGATATGGCAATAGTCGTAGACCGTCACGCCGCAGACATACATGCGGACCGTGCCGGGGACCAAGGGCTCAAAGGGCTCTTTTTTGCCGGTCAGTGTATTGTAGATCTTGAGCATGCGGCACTATCCGAGAGTCTCGCGCCGCCTCGGCCAGTGCGACCAGAGGAAGAAGACCACTGCCGCCACGATCCCCAATCCAATGACCACGTCGAACTGGTGAAAGTATGCGCGAAGGTCTTCCCAACGTTCGCCCATCTTGAGGCCCACGTAGGCCAACAGCCAGCACCAGGGCAGCGCGCCGACGAACGTGAACAGCACGAAGCGCGCGAAGTTCATCCGCGCAATGCCGGCCGGGAGCGAGATGAAGGTCCGCACCACGGGCAACATGCGGCTGAAGAAGACCGCCGCCTCGCCGTACTTCTGAAACCACCGGTCGGCCACGTCGAGGTCCCGATGGGAGACCAAAAAATACGGACCATACCGTTCGACGAAGGGACGGCCGCCCCACACGCCGGCGTAGTAGGCCGCGATGGACCCCACCACGTTGCCGAGCGCGCCGGCCAGCGTCACGCCCAGCATGGTGAACTGCCCTGTCGTCACCAGATAGCCGGAAAAGGGCATGATGATCTCGCTGGGAAGGGGGATACAGGCGCTTTCGATGGCCATCGTGAACAGGATGCCGCCGTAGCCGAACCGCGCGATGCAGGCGATGATGAACCGGCTCAGCTCGCTGATGATCGTCTCGATGAGGTCGCCCACGAGCGTTAGCTCCTCGGCCGGCGCGCCGCGCGGCGCCGCACGGGATCGCGGGCTCCCTCTTTTCGCAAGAGCGGCTCCCAGGCGCGGAACCGATCCAGCACGCCGTAATGCGTCAGATCGAGGTGAATCGGAGTCACGGACACGAACCCCTCTTCCAACGCTTCATGGTCGGCATCTTTGCTGCGGCTCCACGAGAGGCGCGTGCCGGCGATCCAGTAGTACTTGCGCCCGTGCGGGTCGAGTTTCTCGATGATCGGATTGTCGAAGCGCCGGCGGCTCAAACAGGTCACCCGCACGCCTCGAATCAGGCGGGCCGGCCGGTCGGGAATATTGACATTCAATAGCGTCTCCTCCGGCAATCCCTGCTCGAGCACCAGCCGCGCCACTCGGCGCGCGTAGAGGCCCCCCACGGAAAAACGGAAATCCTCCCGCCCCTCTTGCGACACGGCGATCGCCGGCACGCCTAGGATGATCCCTTCCACCGCGGCCGAGACGGTGCCCGAGTACATCACATCGTCGCCCAGATTGACGCCTTTATTGATGCCGGAGACGATGAGCGCGGGGCGTTTCGGCATCACCTTGACCAGCGCCAGATTGATGCAGTCCACCGGCGTGCCGTTCACCGAAAAGGTACGCGGCGCGAGCTGATGAAGACGCAACGGCTTATGCAGCGTCACCGCGTGGGCCACCGCCGTCCGCTCGCGATCCGGCGCGACGATCCAGACTTCGCCGAGCTCAGACAAGGCCTCGGCCAGAGCCGCGAGTCCCGGCGAGTGAATGCCGTCATCGTTGGTGACCAGAATGCGCACGGCGTCTCTCAAAAAAAAAAGCTGCCCGGGGCAGCTTCCTCTTTCCTTGTTGGCTCACCGCGAGATTCGGGCCGCGGACGCTCGAGCCTCGACGGTGATTTTGGTCGGGGCGGCGGGATTTGAACCCACGACCACTCGCACCCCAAGCGAGTACGCTACCGGGCTGCGCCACGCCCCGACGGTTCCTGTCCGCGTGCCACACTCACCGACGCTCGTATTGTCTCTTGGAAGCCCCTGGAAAGGCAATGGGCGGTCCGATCCTTCACAGCGTGTTCGACTCAATGATTTTGAGAATGGCTTCGAGATCGCCGCGGAGTTTCTTGGCCATCTCCTTGGGGGGCAACGCCTTCGATGCCGCGCGGCCGCGTCGGACCCAATAGCGCTTGACCCCTTCCAGCGTATGCCCCTCTTCGTACAACATCCGTTTGATTTCGAGGACCGTCTCGATATCCTTCTGCACATACAGCCGCTGGTTGCCGCGGCTTTTCTTGGGCCTCAGAAAGCTGAATTCGGATTCCCAGAAGCGAAGCACATAGGCGGGCAGTTTGGTCAGTTGGCTGACTTCGCCGATCTTGTAGAAAACCTTGCTCCCCAGCCTGGGTTCACTTCCCATGACCGGCCCTCACGGTGCCGCCGATGCTGTGGGTGAAGTAACCTTACGAATTGACGTACTTCTTGAATACTTGGCTGGGTCGGAATGTAACGACGCGACGGGGCGTGATGCCGATTTCTTCTCCGGTCCTCGGATTCCGACCTTTGCGAGCGCCTTTGCTCCGCACGACGAAATTGCCGAATCCCGCAATCTTGACTGACTCGCCTTTTTGCAAGACGGACTTGAGAAGATTGAGAACCAGTTCCACGATGTCTGCCGCTTCATTCTTTGAAATGCCGACCTGCTTGAAAATTTCGTTTGCAATATCAGCCTTTCTCATGCCACCCCCCTTGCGCGACCACAGCAGATCACCGCTGCCCTGGAACATCCTCCTCTGCGCAGCGAGTTTTGCTTAAGTTACGTGAGGTTAGGTGGCCTGTCAAGGGCAAAAAGATACGGAGGGATCTAGGGAGTCTCTTAGGCTTTCTCCAGAAGCTTGTACTCGATGCTGTCGGCGAGCGCCTGCCAGGTCGCTTCCATAATGTTTTCCGACACCCCGACAGTCCCCCATTTGTCCTTATGATCGCCGGATTCGATCAAGACGCGGACCTTGGATTCGGTCCCTTTATTGGCCGCCAAGACGCGGACCTTGTAATCGAGCAATTTCACTTCCTTGAGCTGAGGATAGAATTTTTCCAAGGCCTTACGCAGCGCATGGTCAAGGGCGTTGACCGGACCCGCGCCCACCGCCGCCGTGTGCTCCACCGCGTCCCCCACCTTGACCATCACCGTGGCTTCGGACAGAGGAGCACCATCGTCATGCTTCTTTTCCACAATGACGCGGAACCCCAGGAGCTGAAACGACGGGGTGTGGGTCCCCATGGCTTTGCGCATGAGCAGCTCAAAGGAGCCCTCCGCCCCTTCGAACTGATACCCCTGACTCTCGCGCTCTTTGAGCGTATCCACCAGTTCCTGCACCTTGGCATGATCCTTGGTGAGCTTGATCCCGTACGCTTCGATCTTCTCCAGCAGGCCGCTGCGACCGGCATAGTCGGACACCAGCACGCGCTGCCGGTTCCCCACCTGCGCGGGATCGATATGCTCATAGGTCGCCGGATTCTTCAGCACGGCGTGAATGTGGACGCCGCCTTTGTGCGCGAAAGCCGAATCCCCCACATAGGGCTGATGTTTGTTCGGCATGAGATTCGCGATTTCCGTCACAAAGCCGGACACCTCTTTCAGATGGCTCAGCCGATCACTCAGCGCCGGCCGCTTCATTTTCAGCTCGAGGTTCGGAATGATCGAACAGAGATTCGCGTTTCCGCAGCGTTCGCCGATCCCGTTGATCGTTCCCTGCACTTGGATGATGCCGGATTCGATGGCCACCAACGAGTTCGCCACGGCCATTTCGCAATCGTTGTGGGCGTGAATCCCCAAGGGCACCGCGCACTCCCGCTGGACGACCTCGCAGATCTTCCGGATTTCCCACGGCATCGTGCCGCCGTTCGTGTCGCAGAGAATCACCCGTTCGGCGCCGGCCTCCACGGCCTTGCGAATGGTCTTGAGTGCATAGTCCGGATTCGTCTTGTAGCCGTCGAAGAAGTGCTCCGCGTCGTAGAACACGCGGCGGCCTTTGCTCCGCAAGTAGGCGATGGAATCGCCGATTAGTTCAAGGTTCTTGGCCAAGGAAATGCCCAGGGCGTCCGTCACATGGAGCGACCAGCTCTTGCCGAAGAGCGTGATCGTCTTCGTTTCGGCGGCGAGCAACGCGTGGAGATTCGGATCTTTGCGGACCGAGTAGCTGGCTTTGCGAGTGGAGCCGAACGCAATCACCGTCGCATGCTTGAGCGGAATCGTCTTGATCATCCGGAAGAACTCGATGTCCTTCGGGTTGGCGCCGGGCCAGCCGCCTTCGATGAAATGGACGCCCAGCTCATCGAGTTTCTGCGCGACGCGGACCTTGTCCTCCGCCGAAAAACTGACGTCTTCGGCCTGCGCGCCGTCGCGCAAGGTCGTATCGTAGATTTCGAGCGCCGCCGCCCGGTCCGCGGGCGGACGTAGCACCGGCCGCGCTTCTTCGTCGTCGCGCCGGCGGGCGTGCCGAGCTGGTGGGATCTGACGAGCCATGGGCAAGGAAGGGTACCAGGTCGAGGCCCGGCCTGTCGAGACGGGGCCGGCGTCCGCGGCCAGAGAGGGGACCTGGCGCATGGCCGATCTGTGAATGCGGGCCTCGCGTTACCCGAACTTCGCCGATCCCGGAGAACCGTTGTCCAGGCCGAACGCCGAATGGAGCGCCCGCATGGCGAGCTCCAGGTACTTCTCGTCGATCACGCAGGAGATCTTGATCTCCGAGGTGCTGATCATCATGATGTTGATGCCTTCGCGGGACAGGACCTCGAACATCTTCGACGCCACGCCGGAATGCGAACGCATGCCGACGCCGATCAACGACACTTTGGCGATGGATTCCGTGACCGAGACCGACTTGGCGTCGATCTCTTTTGCCACCTCATGGATGAGCGGCACGGCCTTCTTGAGGTCGGCCCGCGGCACGGTAAAGGAAAGGTCCGTGAGCGCCGCCTGGCTGATATTCTGAATGATCATGTCGACGTTGATGTTGGCCTGGGCCACCCGGCCGAAGATTTTCGCCGCAATCCCGGGCTTGTCGGGGACCCCGACGATCGTAATCTTGGCCTGATTGCGGTCCCCGGTGACGCCCGCCACGGCGACTGCTTCCATGTCCGCATCTTCCTTCGTCACGAGCGTCCCCTTTCCTTCTTTGAAGCTCGAATTGACCTCCACCGGCACGTTAAACTTGGCCGCAAACTCGACCGAGCGGGTCTGCAGCACTTTCGCGCCGAGGCTCGCCATTTCGAGCATTTCTTCATACGAGATCTTGTCGATCCGTCTCGCCGCCGGCACGATGTTGGGGTCCGCCGTATAGACGCCGTCCACGTCGGTGAAGATGATGCACCGATCGGCTTTGAGGGCGGCGGCGAGCGCGACGGCGGACAGATCGGAGCCGCCCCGCCCCAGCGTCGTGACGTCCGATTGCTCGTTGATGCCTTGGAACCCGGCCACGATCGGAATAATGCCTTGGTCCAGCGCCTCCCGGATGCGTTCGGCCGTCACGCGGGCGATGCGGGCCTTGGTGTGGGCGCTGTCCGTGATGATGCCGACTTGCCGCCCGGTGAATGAGCGGGCGTTGATGCCGCGTCCCCGCAATTCCATGGCCAACAGCGCGATCGTCACCCGCTCGCCGGTGGAGAGCAGCAGGTCCAGCTCGCGGTCATCCGGATTCGGCGTGACCTCGTGCGCGAGCTTGATCAGGCGGTCGGTTTCGCCGCTCATCGCCGACAGCACCACAACGACGCGGTGGCCTTCGCGCTGCGTCTGGGCCACGCGATCCGCCACGCGATGGATGCGCTCCACCGTTCCGACCGAGGTGCCGCCGTACTTTTGGACGATCAACGCCACGCCGTCAGCCCTTGGCGAACAGTTTGGTCACGAACTTGGTGGCGTCCCGGGGCGGCGTCTTGGAGGCCTGCGCGTCGGACTCGGTAAACCGGCGGCCGGCGGCCACCGCTCCGCGACCTCCGGCTTCCCCGAACGCGTAGAACGCCTGCCCCTGCGACCCCTCGGCATGGTCGCAGAGCACCAAAAAGCGGTAGGAGCCTTGCTTGGCGAGCCCTTCCATGAGGGGCCCGACCAGGTCCCGATCGAATTCCTCGATGCCCCGCACCTTGGCCTTGATATCGGTGCCGTGGACCACTTCGTCCGTCAGCCCGGCATGCAGATAGACAAAATCCTTCTGGAGCAGTTCCTCGACGACCACCTGTGCTTTCGCCCGGAGGTCGCCCTCCGCCCAGCGGCCCGGATCGGCAGGTTCCAGGCCGGCGCAAATTCCGATGCCTCGATAGACGTCGCTGGTCGCAACGACCGCGCCGCTGAGCCGATATTTTTCCGTCACGCTCGGCCACGGCAGTGCGCGCCCTTCCCCCCAGAGCCAGATGCAATTGGCCGGCTTGCGACCGGCCGCGATGCGGTCTTCATTGACCGGGTGATTTTTCAAGATCACATGGGCGGCGTCCATGAGCTTCCTGAGGATATCGGCCCCGTCGCCAGTCGGCAGGGCATCGGCGATCGATCGCCCTAACACGGTCTGCGGATCAACGCAGAGCGCGCGCGGTTTGCCGTTGACCCACACCATCAAATGGCGGTGGCCGGCTCCCGGATAGAATTGAATGGTCTCGGAACCGAGCTGCTCGTTGATGGCATCGATCAGCTCGCGGGCTTCTTCCGTTTCAATCAGCCCGGCCGTGGCATCGTCCATGATGACGTTCGGGCCGAGCTTTTTGATATCGCCCCCCTTGCCGCCCTCCGGCCTCAACGTCACCATCGTGCAGCGATAGACGACATCGTGCTCGGTCACGGACACGCCGAGGCTGGCCGCTTCCAGCGGCCCGGGGCCCTGATAGAATTTTTTCGGATCGTAGCCGAGGATGGCGGTGCCGCTCAGGCCGCTGCCGTGACGAACGCCGTCGGTCGGAATCACCAACAGGCCGAGTTCTCCGCTTTGCGCCAATCGATCGAGATACGGCGTGGCCGAAGCTTCGAGCGGCGTGCGGCCCCCCAATTCCTGCCGGGGCTGATCGGCCATGCCCCCAGCATGCAGGATCACATATTTCATCGCGCCCACACGCCCCTCACACCTTCAACAGACGGGCCACGTCCTCGCGCGTCGCCTTGACCGTCATGGGCGGAGTGCAGACGCTGATGGCGGTATCGGCATCCTTGAGCCCATGGCCCGTCAGCGTGCAGACCACCGTCTCCCCTTCCCGCAACACCCCGGCGCGATGCAGCTTCGCGACGCCGGCCACGGAGGCGGCCGACGCCGGCTCGCAAAACACGCCTTCGGTCGCCGCCACGGTCGCATAGGCCTCGAGAATCTCCTCGTCGGTCACCCTATCGATGGCTCCCGACGACTGCTCGACCGCTTTGAGGGCCGCCGTCCAGCTGGCGGGATTGCCGATGCGAATGGCGGTCGCGATGGTCTGCGGCTGCTCGACCACGTGGCCGAGCACGATGGGCGCCGCGCCTGCCGCCTGAAATCCCATCATGCGCGGCAGCCGCGTGGTCTGGTTCGCCGTCCGATAGTCCTGATACCCCTTCCAATAGGCCGTGATGTTGCCCGCGTTGCCGACCGGCAGCACGTGGAGATGCGGCGCGTCGCCCAATTGGTCGCACACCTCGAATGCCGCCGTCTTCTGGCCCTCGATGCGGAACGGATTGATCGAATTCACCAGCTCGATGCGGTGCGAGGACGACAGATCCTTGACGATGGTGAGCGCCTGATCGAAATTCCCTTCGATTTGGATGACGGTCGCCCGGTGCATCATGGCCTGGGAGAGCTTCCCCATGGCGATCTTCCCGGCCGGGATCAAGACATAGACGGCCAGACCCGCACGGGCTCCGTACGCGGCGGCCGAGGCGGAGGTGTTGCCGGTCGAGGCGCAGATCACGGCCCTGGCGCCGTTCTCCACGGCCTTGGACATCGCCATCGTCATCCCGCGATCTTTGAAGGATCCGGTGGGGTTCGCGCCTTCGAACTTCAAATGGAGATCGATGCCGGGGGCGATCGCTTTCGCCAAGCGCGCCGCCCGGATCAGCGGCGTGTTCCCTTCTTCGAGGCTCACGACCGGCGTGCGCTCGGTGACCGGCAAGAACTTGCGATACTCCTCGATGATGCCGCGCCAACGATTCATGCGCTCACTCGTCCTTGCCCTCGACCCGTATCAGCATGGCGGGCTCGGAGACAAACGGCTTGCGGTTGATGTCACGCAACGCGGCCTGCACGTCGCGCTCTTTCGCCATGTGGGTCTTGATGACGACCGGCACAGTCTGCCCCTCGCGACGCCCCTGCTGCAACATGGAAGAGATGCTGATCCCGTGCCGCCCCAGCTCACCCGCAATCTGCGCCAGGACCCCGGGGCGATCCACGACCATGAACCGCAGGTAATAGAGCGACGTGATCTCTTCCATCGGCCGCATGCGGAGCGGCCGGCGTTGATCCTGGAGAAACGACGCCACCGGCACGCGACCCGCGGCGCCTGTGAGCACATTGCGGCCGATGGCGATGACGTCGCTCACCACCGCGCTCCCCGTCGGCAGCGATCCGGCGCCCCGACCGTACAGCACCACGTCGCCGACGGCGTCGCCGACCAGCTGAATCGCGTTGTACACGCCATCGACCTGCGCGATGGGCGAGGTCGCCGGCAGCATGGTGGGATGCACCCGCGCTTCGACCTCGCCGTCCACCAGCTTGGCGATCCCGAGGAGTTTGATGGTGAAGCCGAATTCCTTGGCGTACGCGATGTCGATCGGCGTCAGGTGGGTGATGCCTTCCGTGTAGATCTCTTTGAAGTTGACCGGCGTGCCGTAGGCCAGGCTCACGAGAATCGCCAGCTTGTGCGCCGAGTCCACGCCCGCGACGTCGAACGTGGGATCGGCCTCCGCGTACCCGGCTTGCTGGGCGTCCTGGAGCACCGAGGCGAAATCATGCCCCTCGTGCGTCATCCGAGAGAGGATGTAGTTCGACGTGCCGTTGATGATGCCGTAAATGGATTCGATCTGGTTGCCGGCCAGCCCCTCGGTCAGCGCGCGAATGACGGGAATGCCGCCGCCGACGCTGGCTTCGAATCCGAGGTCCACGCCTTTGCGCGCGGCGGCCTCGAAAATTTCTTCGCCGTGCAGCGCGAGCAGCGCCTTGTTCGCCGTGACCACGTGCTTGCCAGCCGCCATGGCCTCTAGAATGACGCGCTTGGCGGTGTCATAGCCGCCGATCAATTCGACGACCACGTCGACCGCGGGGTCCTGCAGCACCTGCTTGACATCCGTCGTCAGCACCCCGGGCGGCACCGCGATGCCGCGATCCCGGGTGATGTCGAGGTCGGCGATCCGGACGACCTCGATCGGGACGCCCACGCGGCGGCGGATCAACGCGGCGTTGTCGAGCAGCACTTTCGCGGCGCCCGTGCCGACCGTGCCGAATCCGATGATCCCGACGCCGATGCGCGGCTTCATTCCTCGGCCCCATTCAGCTTGAGCGCTTTGCGAATCCCGCGCACGGCTTGCCTGGTGCGGTGCTCGTTTTCCACCAAGCCGAAGCGCACATACTCGTCTCCGCCTTCCCCGAAACCGATGACCGGCGAGACGGCTACCTTGGCATCCTTGAGCAACAGCTTGGAGAACTCGAGCGATCCCATGTGGCGATAGGGCAGCGGAATCCGCGCCCAGACAAACATCGTCGCCAGCGGTTTCGTCACCGGCCAGCCGATGCGGTTCAGCCCGCCCACGAGGACGTCGCGGCGCTTTTGGTAGCGCAAGACCGTTTCCTTCACACAGTCCTGCGGCCCGTTGAGCGCGATCACGCTCGCGATCTGGATGGGCTGGAAGATGCCGTAGTCGAGATAGCTCTTGATCTTGGCCAGCGCGCCCACGACCTCGCGATTGCCCACACAAAATCCGACGCGCCACCCGGGCATGTTATAAGCCTTGGAGAGAGTGTAGAACTCGACGCCGATATCCTTGGCGCCTTCCACCTGCAAAAAGCTCGGCGCCTTGTAGCCGTCGAAGACCAAGTCCGCGTAGGCGAGATCGTGAATGACGATGACGTTGTGCTCCTTCGCGAACGCGACGATCTTCTTGAAAAACTCCAGATCGACGACCGCCGTGGTCGGATTGTGGGGGAAATTGATGACAAGGATCTTCGGACGCGGAAACGTCTGCCGATAGACGCGCGTGAGATCCTCGAAAAAATCACTATCCGGCCGCAGCTCGATCCCGCGGACTTCGCCGCCCGCGATAATGAAGCTGTACATGTGAATCGGATAGGTCGGCGTGGGCGTCAACACGACGTCGCCCGGCCCGATCATGGCGAGCGCCAGGTGGGCCAATCCTTCCTTGGAGCCGATGGTGACGATCGCCTCGGTTTCGGGATCGAGATCCACCCCGTAGTTGCGTTTGTACCAGCCGCAGATGGCGTGGCGCAGCTTGGTGATGCCGCGCGAAGCGGAATACCGATGGTTCTTTCCCTTGCGGGCGGCTTCGATCAGTTTGTCGACGATGTGCGGCGGAGTCGGCTGGTCGGGATTCCCCATGCCGAAATCGATAATGTCCTCGCCCCGCTGTCTCGCCTCCAGCTTGAGGGATTGCACCTGCGCGAAGACATAGGGCGGCAGCCGTTGGATGCGATAAAATCCGTCCCCCAGACCCATGGATTCCCTTATGTGTGTCGTGGCCTTGCATCGGCCGGTCCAGCGATTCGGGCGGTCGGTGCAAAGAGCGCTTATTCTAATGGAGCGCTTTGAGCCGAGTCAATTTTATGGTGTGATTCTGTGGGGTTCTGCTTCTCCGGCTCGTCGAGCGCGGGGAGCGGGCGGGCTCTGGCCCCAGGGCCATCCGTCCTTGCCCCTGCCTTCGTCTTTCTGTTACTAATACGGCGTTCTTACCATCCCCGAGACTCAATTCTTTCAGGTCCCTGACAGCGCGCCGGAGGAGACATGGCACGGTTGGGCGTCAACATCGATCACGTCGCGACCTTACGGCAAGCACGCGGAGGGACGGATCCCGATCCGCTGGCTGCGGCCGTCCTGGTCGAACTGGCCGGCGCCGACGGCCTGGTCGTCCACTTGCGGGAGGACCGCCGCCACATTCAAGACAAGGATTTGCAATTGCTCCGCGAAGTCGTCCGGACCAAGCTGGACCTCGAGATGGCCGCTGACGAGGTCATGGCCAAGATCGCGCTCAGCGTGAAGCCGGACCTCGTGACCTTGGTGCCGGAAAAGCGGCAGGAGCTCACTACGGAAGGCGGACTCGATGTGGCGGGGCAGCGGGATCGCATTCAAGCCATCCTCGCGATGCTGCACGACGGCGGCATCCCGGTCAGCCTCTTCATTGAGCCGGATTTGAATCAGGTCAAGGCGGCGCACAAGGTCGCGGCCGATTTCGTCGAGCTCCATACCGGGCGCTACGCCAATGCCACACGCTCCAAGGAAGCCGATGCCGAATTCGAAGCCATCACCCAAGCCGCGAAGCTGGCTTATAAGCTGGGGATGGGCGTCAACGCAGGCCATGGGCTCAACTATCGGAACGTGAAACGGCTCACGCACATTCCGGAAATTGTCGAGTACAACATCGGCCACAGCATCATCGCCCGGGCCCTCCTGGTCGGTCTGCAGCAGGCCGTTCAGGAAATGAAGCGTTTGCTCGGCTAACCCCAAACCCTGACTTCCATCCGGCACGCCGCCGTGCCCGCCGATCGGCGAGAGATGATACCCATCGTCACCAGCGCACAGATGCAGGAGCTTGATCGCCGGACCATCACCGAGGCCGGGATTCCCGGCACCGCCTTGATGGAACGCGCCGGAACCGCGGTGGTGCAGAGCCTCGAAGAGGTCTTAGGTCCTGCTCGCGGGAAGACGGTGACGATTTGCTGCGGGAAGGGGAACAACGGAGGCGACGGCTTCGTCGTCGCCCGCCTGCTTCACCGGCGCAAGGCCAAAGTGCGGGTGGTGGCCGTGGCGCCCCTCTCGCAGTTGAGCCGCGACGCCGCGGTCATGTGCCGGCAGTTCATCCGCCTTGCCGGCAAAGCGGCCGTGCGGCCCTTTACCTCCAAGGACCAGATCCGGCCGCTCCTGGCCGACAGTGCTGTGATCGTCGATGCGCTGTTCGGCACGGGCTTGGGAGCCGACGTCAGCGGGCTTTATGCCGACGTGATCGAGGCCATCAATGAGGCCGGACGGCCGGCGGTGTCCGTCGATCTCCCGTCGGGCCTGCATGCCGACACCGGTCGCATTCTCGGACATGCCGTGCGCGCGACGCTCACGGTGACGTTGGGGCTTCCGAAGTTGGGGCTGTATCTGAATGACGGCATCGATGTGGCGGGACGCATCCGGATTGTCGACATCGGCATCCCGAGATCTTGCCTCGACGCCGTGGACAGCACGACCTCGCTGCTCACCGAGCACGTCATCCGCACCCTGCTGCCGGCGCGGCGCCCCTCGAGCCATAAAGGCACGTTCGGCCACGCCGGCCTCATCGCCGGTTCCGTGGGCAAGACAGGCGCCGCGGCCATGGCGGCCCAGGCGGCGCTCCGGGTCGGAACGGGGCTGGTGACCGTTGCCGTGCCTTCCAGCGTGAACGATGTCCTCGAAGCGAAACTCAAAGAAGCGATGACGGCCCCGATGCCGGAGACCAAGGCCCGCACGCTGGCCAGGTCGGCACTCGACCGGCTCACGGCGTTCATACAGGCGCGCACCGCGATTGCCATCGGGCCTGGCTTATCCACGCATCCGGAAACGGTGGAACTGGTGCAGGCGCTCGTCCGGGCGCTGGACCGCCCGGCCGTTCTGGACGCGGACGCGCTCAATGCGCTCGCCGGGCGAGCGGCGCTGCTCACGGAATGCAAGACGCCGCCTATTTTGACGCCGCATCCGGGCGAGATGGCGCGGCTCGAGCCCAATGCCACCGCGCAGTCGGTGAACGCCGATCGGATCGGCACCGCGACACGGTTTGCGAGGGAACGCGGCGTCTTCCTCGTGTTGAAGGGTGCGCGGACGGTCATCGCGCGGCCGGATGGAACCGTCGCCATCTGCCCCACCGGCAATCCCGGGATGGCCACCGCGGGCACCGGTGACGTCCTGACCGGGATGGTTGTGGGCTTGCTGGCGCAGGGGCTCTCCCCATGGGACGCGGCCTGTGCCGCGGTGTACCTGCATGGCCGCGCAGGCGATCTCGCCGCAGCGACGTACGGGGAGGCCGGCATGGTCGCGGGCGATGTGATCGAGCACATTCCGCCGGCGCTCCGGTCATTGTATGGCGGTTAAACGACAGTCCCGTTCTCTGTCCGACGAGGGATGCGAGACCCTCCGGACTCCACAGCCGCGCGTCATGTCGTTCGACATGCGTCTGGCTTCCCAGGCCGAAACCGCCTCGTTGGGAAAAGCGATCGGACGAACTGCACGCGGAGGAGACGTGGTGGCGCTGATCGGTGACCTTGGAGCCGGCAAGACGACGCTGGTCAAAGGCATCGCCGCCGGCACGGGCGCGGATCCCGCTTCGGTCTGCAGCCCGACTTTTGTACTGGTCCATCGCTATCCCGGCCGGATTCCTCTGATTCACGCGGATCTCTATCGGATGCGTTCCGAAGCGGAAGCGGAGGGGGCGGGTCTGCATGAGCTCTTCGACGACCGCAGCCTGATTGCCGTGGAGTGGGCCGACCGGATTCCAGGCCTGTTGCCGGTGGATCGGCTAGAACTCCGCCTCGCCCACGAGAACGCGGCGGCGAGAGCAGCACGCCTCCAAGCCACGGGGGCGCGTTCACTGGCGTGGCTGATGCGCGTTCGGCGTCGCCTCTCCATCCCTCGACGGCGAAAGGCTGTGCGGCGATGATACGTGTGATCTTGGTCGGCATCCTCTTGCTGCTGTCACTGGCCTTTTTTCTGCAGAATCAGGAGCAAGAGGTCACGCTGCGATATTTTTTCGGCTTACTGGAAGCCTCCACGCCGATTTACAAGCCGATCTTGACCGCCTTCGCCGTCGGATTGCTGGTGGCCGGCATCCTGCTGTTCCCCCCGTGGGTGCGGAGCCGCATCGAACTGCGACGGAAGACCAAAGCCTTGCAGGAAGCAGAGGTGGATCTGGAGCGCCTCCGCCAATCGTTGGAAAAGCTGTCGGGCCGGCCGCCGCTCGCGCAGGCCGGCGAAGCGTCACGAGATCTCGTCGATGAGTGAGACGGACGGCAGCCCGCTCATGCGGCAGTACCGCGAGATCAAGCGCGGGTATCCGCACGCCATCCTCTTGTTTCGAGTCGGCGACTTCTACGAAATGTTCGATGAAGACGCCCGCGTCGCGTCGCGACTCCTGTCTATCGCCCTCACGTCACGGGACAAGAACAGTCCCGATCCGGTGCCGCTCTGCGGCGTGCCCTATCATGCGGCGACCGGCTACATCGCCAAGCTGCTGCACGCGGGCCAGACCGTGGCTCTCTGCGAGCAAGTGGAAGATCCCAAGCAGGCCAAAGGATTGGTCCGCCGCGAGGTCGTCCGCCTCTATACGCCGGGCACGCTGGTCGACGCGGAATTTCTCTCGCCGATCGAGTCCAATTTTCTCGCCGCCGTCACTGTCGGAACGGCTCCTGCTCCGGTGATCGGCTTGGCTGCCTTGGACCTTTCCACGGGCCAATTTTGGGTGACGGAATCTGCCGGCCCCCATGCGGTCGCGCACACGCTGGATGAATTGGCCAGGCTCGAGCCGCGCGAGCTGTTGTTCCCCGAAGGCGTCCGGGCCTCGTGGCTGGACCAGATCAAGGGGATCCGGTGCTGCCCGCGGCCCGCCGCCTCCTTCACCGTGGAACAAGCCACCCGTGCGCTGCGCGAACAGTTTCAGGTGCAGACGCTGGACGGCTTGGGCTGTCGCGGCCTGAGCGCCGGCATCGGTGCGGCGGGCGCCGTGCTCCACTACGTCCGTGAGACGCAGCCCGGCGCGTCGCTGGCCCATATCCGCCGGCTGGCGGTTCAGTGGGCCAGCGACGCCATGCATCTGGACGCGGTCACCATCCGCAATTTGGAGCTGGTGAAGCCCATCATGTCGCCGGACGCCGCCCCGGATGCGCGGCCGACCACGCTGTTGTCCGTCATCGATCGTACGGTGACGGCGATGGGAAGCCGCCTGTTGCGGCAATGGATCCTGCGCCCCTTGATTCACTGCGATCGAATCACGGCGCGATTGGACGCGGTCGAAGAATTGCAACAGCAGATGCAGGTCCGGGTGGCGCTCCGCGCCGCCCTGCGCGACGTGCAGGACATCGCCCGATTGGGCAGCCGGATCATGCTGGGCCTGGCGGGCCCCCGCGATTTGGTGGGATTGAAACTGTCCCTGGCCGCGCTCCCCGCCCTGTTCCGCCATGTGAGCCAGCTGGGCAGCGCGGTCTTCGCAGACATGTCCCGGTCGTGGGACGACGGCCGGGACCTCTACGATCTCATCGAGCGGGCCATCCATCCGGACGCCCCCCACTCTGCGCGCGACGGAAACATTATTCGCGACGGCTACAGCAGCGACGTCGACGAACTACGGAAAGCCAGCAAGGAAGGCAAGGCGTGGATTGCCGGACTGGAACGCGAAGAACGCGAGCGGACCGGCATCGACTCGTTGAAGGTGCGCTACAACCAAGTCTTCGGCTATTACATCGAGATTACGAAAACCCACCTCTCGAAAATCCCGCCTCATTATCTTCGGAAGCAGACGCTGGCCAACGCCGAACGGTTCATGACGCCGGAGCTGAAGGAGTTGGAAGAACGCGTCACCGGCGCGGACGTCAAATTGCTCGCCTTGGAGCAGGAGTTGTTCTCACGCCTCCGCGAACGGCTCGCCCAGCACGTATCCCGGCTCGAAGAGATGGCCAACCGCGTCGCCCTCATCGACGCGCTGGCCGGCTTAGCCGAAACGGCCGCCTTGCACGGCTACCGGCGTCCCACCATCGACGACGCCGGGACGATTCGGATCCGCGACGGCCGGCATCCGGTAGTCGAGCGCCTCTCGGAAGAAACGCCGTTCGTACCCAACGATACCTTGCTGGATCTCGATGCGAACCGCCTCGTGATCCTGACCGGCCCCAACATGGCGGGCAAGAGCACGTATCTCCGCCAAGTGGCGCTGATCGTGCTGCTGGCGCAAATCGGGAGCTTCGTGCCGGCCGCAGAAGCTCACATCGGCCTGGTGGATCGCATCTTTACGCGCGTGGGAGCCTCGGACAATCTCGCAGCCGGACAGAGTACCTTCATGGTCGAAATGGTGGAAACGGCCGGCATCCTCAACAGCGCGACGCAACGGAGCTTGATTCTCTTGGATGAAATCGGCCGGGGCACCAGCACCTATGACGGATTGAGCATCGCCTGGGCGGTGGCCGAACATATCCACGACCGGACGCGTCTGGGAGCGCGCACGTTGTTCGCCACGCACTATCATGAGATGACGCAGCTCGAGCAGCAGCGGGACGGCATCAAGAACTATCGGGTGGCGGTGCAGGAACGGGACGGCGCGGTGGTCTTCCTCCGCAAGATCGTGGCGGGAGGCGCGGACCGCAGCTACGGCATTCATGTCGCCCAGCTCGCCGGACTTCCTCCTTCCGTGATTGCCCGTGCTCAAGAGGTCCTGGCGCAACTGGAGCAGCCGGAGTCCGCAGTGACCCGGTCGCAGAGGTCGGCAGAGGAGCGGCTGCCTCTTCCCCATCCCGTCATCGAGGAAGTGAGACAGATCGATTTATTCTCCATGACCCCGCTCGATGCGCTGAACCGTCTCGCCGAG
>CAZXRB010000078.1:0-17489 GCA_964642845.1 uncultured Nitrospira sp. | reverse complement strand
GCTGAAAGGCGGCGATCCGTTCGTGTTCGGCCGCGGCGGCGAGGAGGCAGAAGCCCTGGCGGCGGCCGGCATCGCTTTCGAGATCGTGCCCGGCGTCACGGCCGCCATCGCCGCGCCGGCCTATGCCGGCATTCCCGTCACGCACCGCACGCTGGCCTCCACCGTCACGTTTGTCACCGGCCATGAAAACCCCGACAAGCCGGCCACGTCGTTGGAGTGGCCGAGGCTGGCCACCAGCCACGGCACGCTGGTTTTTCTCATGGGGATGAAAAACTTGCGGGCGATCGTGGCCAATCTGCTGGCGGAGGGGCGGCCGGCGACGACGCCGGTCGCGATCATCCGATGGGGGACGCGTGCGAGCCAACAGACGGTGGTGGGTACCCTGGCGGACATCGCCGACAAGGCCGCCGCGGCCCATTTGGAACCGCCGACCGTGATCGTGGTCGGTGACGTGGTGGGGCTTCGCTCGCAGCTCAATTGGTTTGAGCGGCGCCCGCTGTTCGGCAAGCGCGTGCTGATCACCCGGGCCAAGGAGCAGGCGGCTGAATTCGCGCAGCTGTTGGCGGACTACGGCGCCGAGCCGGTGGAAGCGCCAACCATCGAAATCGCGCCGCCGGCGGATTGGGCTCCCGTCGACCGGGCGATCGCGGCCATTCGCTCGTACGATGTGGTCATCTTTACCAGCGTCAACGGCGTCGCGCGATTTATGGACCGGCTGTGGGCGCAGGGGCTGGATGCGCGCTGTCTCGACGGGCGGACGGTGTGCTGCATCGGCCCGCGCACGGCGCAGGAGCTGGAGTCGTACGGCGTCCGCCCCGATGTGATCCCCGCCGAGTATCAGGCCGAAGGCCTCCTCGCGGCGCTGGCAGGCCGGACGTGGCAGGGGGCGCGCGTGCTGATTCCCAGGGCCGAAGTGGCGAGAGAACTGCTGCTGGACGATTTGCGCGCGCGCGGCGCGCACGTCGATGTGGTGCCGGTGTATCGGACGCTCGTGCCGGCCGGTGCCGTCGAGGGATGGCGCCGGCGGCTGCAACAGGGCGAGATCGACGTGGTGGCCTTCACCAGCTCCTCGACGGTGCGGAACTTCATCGACCTGCTGGGCGGCGCAGAAGCCGCGAAGGCCTGGTTGAAGACGGTCGCCATCGCGTGCATCGGCCCGGTGACGGCGGGGACGGTCGAAGAATATGGTTTGACGGTATCGATTCGGTCGGGCGAGAATACGGTGCCCGCGCTGGCCGAGTCGATCGCCCACTATTATCGCCATCGGGAATCGATGGCGGCGGGCCCACGAAGGTGACGCCCAAGCGGCGTTCTGGTTTCTGAACCGGTAAGGGAGGACATGGCATGGTTCCGGTGAAGTCGTTCATGATTCCGCGGGAAAAATTCGTCACGGTAACACGAGATACCGACGCGCAGACCGCCGCCCGTATCATGCGTGATCGCGGCATCGGGAGTTTGTTCGTCACGAACGATCGAGAGATTATCGGCATCGTCACGGACACCGACATGATGCGGCGCGTCGTCGCGGCCGGCGCCGATGCCACGAAAACGACGGTCGAACAGATCATGTCGGCGCCGATCATGATGATCGAAGAAAACAAGACGCTGTTGGACGCCAACGATTTGATGGCGCAGTCGCACGTCAGGCACCTCGGCGTGTCGCGGGACGGCAAGTTGGTCGGCATGATTTCTGTGCGCGATCTGGTGGTGTTCTTGACGAATCTCCCGAGGAAGTAATCGCCCATGGCGTTTCCGATTCAACGGCTCCGGCGCCTGCGCCGGCACGAGTCTCTCAGACGGATGGTCCGCGAGACGGCGTTGTCCCCGGCGGACTTCATCTATCCCTTGTTCGTGGTGGAGGGGCGTGACCGGCGGGAAGAGATCGCTTCCATGCCGGGACAGTACCGGCTGTCGATCGATCTCCTGATCAAGGAAGCCGGAGAGGTCTGGACGCTCGGCATTCCCGCTATCATCCTCTTCGGCATTCCGTCCGCCAAGGACGAGCGGGGCAGCGCCGGATTCGATCCCAACGGCATCGTGCAGCGGGCGATCAAGGCCGTGAAGGACCAGGTGCCCGACTTGATGGTGATTACCGATGTCTGCATCGACGAGTACACGAGCCACGGTCATTGCGGCCTCGTGCGCGACGGCAAGATCCTCAACGACGAGACCTTGGATTGTCTGAGACTGATGGCGCGCACCCATGCCGAAGCGGGCGCCGACATGGTGGCGCCGTCGGATATGATGGATGGCCGCGTGGCCGCCATCCGGAAGGAACTGGATGCGGCGGGGTTCGCGGACCTGCCCATCATGGCCTATGCTGCCAAATTCGCCTCCTGCTTTTATGCGCCCTTCCGCGACGCCGCCTATTCGAGTCCGCAGTTCGGCGATCGGCAGTCCTACCAGATGGACCCGGCGAACGCCCGAGAAGCGCTGAGGGAAATCGAACTCGACATTGAAGAGGGGGCGGACATCGTCATGGTCAAGCCGGCGCTGCCGTATCTGGACATTCTCGCCCACGCTCGGCAGCGCACACTTCTGCCGCTGGCGGCCTACCAGGTCAGCGGCGAATACACCATGGTCAAAGCCGCGGCCAAGGCGGGCTGGTTGGACGAGCCGCGCGCCATGCTGGAATCCTTGCTGGCGATCAAGCGGGCCGGCGCCGATCTCATTCTGACCTACTTCGCCAAAGACGCCGCCCGGCTGCTGCACTGACCGCGCCGATGAAGGTCACCCGCGGATATCAAGGCGGCCCCGCGCGACCGTATCCGGTGGCGACGATCGGCAATTTCGACGGGCATCACGTCGGGCACCGCGCCCTTCTCCGATCGGTGGTGGAGCGGGCCAGGGCTGCCGGCGGGACCGCGCTGGCGTTGACCTTCGATCCGCATCCGGTCCGCATTCTGGCTCCGCACGTCGACCTTCGGTTCCTGACCAGTCCGGAAGAAAAGCTGGCGCGCTTTGAAGACGCCGGCCTCGACGAAGTGATCTTCCTGACGTTCGATGAGACCTTTGCCCGGCTGTCTCCGGAAGCGTTTGCACGCGAAGTGTTGGCCATGGGACTGGGGGTGAAGGAGCTGTTTGTCGGACAGCATTTCGCCTTCGGGCATCAGCGGGCCGGCACGATCGCCGACTTGGAACAGTTCGGCAGGCGGCTGGGATTCGTGGTCCATCCCATGGTGCGCGTGACGGTGGAGGGCATCATCGTCAGTTCGACCCGGATTCGTCGTTTTATTATGGAAGGCGACGTGCGGACGGCCGCGTCCTTGCTCGGCCGGTACTATGCGCTGGAGGGGATGGTCTCAGCGGGCGCGCAACGGGGGCAAGGCCTCGGCTGGCCGACGGCGAATCTCCGGTTGCCGCCGGACCGGGTGATCCCTGCGGATGGCGTCTACGCGGCGGTGGCGCACGTGGAAAACCAACCATACGATGCCATCGCGTATATTGGAACCAGGCCGACCTTTGACGCAGGAGAGCGGCTCCTCGAAGTCAATATCCTGAACGGGCAGTACGATCTCTACGGGCGCCGGGTGGCCGTCGCATTCGTCGAGCGGGTGCGCGGCGACATGCGATTTTCCGGACCGGAGGCGCTCAGCCGCCAGATTGCGATGGACGTGGAGCACGCCAAGACGTTGTTGCGCCGGTACCACGAGACGGTGGTGAAACGATGAGCACCGTGATGCCTAGGAAGCGGATGGCCTGGCCGGCCTTGCTTCACCGGATGGTGCGCACGGTGCGTACGCGCCGTCTCTTTGAACCGGGCGATCACCTCCTTGTTGCCCTGTCGGGCGGACCGGACTCCGTGGCGTTGATGTCGCTGCTGCACCGGCTCGCTTCCGCCTGGCGCCTGTCGCTCACGGCCGCGCATTTCAATTACGGCCTTCGGGGCGCGGAATCCGACGGTGATCAGCGCTTCGTGGAGGATCTCTGCCGGCGCCTTCACGTTCCACTGATCGTCCGGCGTGTGGACGCCCGCCGCGCGCCGAAGGAGTCGCGGCAGGCGGCGGCCCGCCGCTTGCGGTACGAGGCGTTGGCGGACATCGCCGGCGCCTGCGGCGCGCAGCGCATCGCGCTGGGCCACACGGCGGACGATCAGGCGGAGACCGTTCTCTTATGGATGTTGCGCGGGGCCGGCATGGCGGGCTTGGCGGGGATGCCGGCGGCTCGCGACGGCTCCATCATCCGGCCGCTGTACGACTGTACGCGTCAGGAGATCCTGACCTATCTCGATCGGACCGGACAGGGGTACCGTACGGACTCCTCGAACGACACGCTCGTCTACATGCGCAATCGGATCAGGCACGAGGTGCTGCCCCTCTTGAAGCGGCTCGCTCCGTCCGCCGTACGGGCGCTCTGTCGTTCGGCGGATCTGTGCCGCGACGACGACGCCTCTATGGAAGCGCAAGTCGCCGCGATCATGCACCAACATCTTCGGCTCGAACCGAATGGAACGTGGGCGATGGACCGCGACGCGATTCGGCCGCTTCCCGGCGCTCTGCAACGGCGCGTGGTTCGTGATCTGCTCCGCCGGTGTGACCGGCTCCATCGCGCGCCCAGTCTCCGACACGTGGACATGGTGCTGCAGGCGCTCGCGAGCAACCGGAACGGGGACCTGGTGCTTTCGGAAACGCGGCGTCTCCTGCTGTCGCCGGATCTGGTCCAATGGAGCCCGTCGGGCAGCCAACAGATGGCGCGACTCGGGCAAGCGACGCAGGCTCCGCTGGCGCTTGACATCCCCTCCACGGTTCGTTGGCCCGCCACCGGCCAAACAATCCGTGTCGAGGCCTGCTCAAGGGACGAGGTGCGGGACCTGGGTGATGGGCGGGCGCGCATCGTCGTCGATGCCGAACGCCTCTCCGGTCCTTTGCTGATCAGGAGCTGGCGTCCTGGAGACCGCTTTCACCCGGCCGGCATGGGTGGCCGCTCGAAGAAATTGCAGGACTTCTTCACGGATTGTAAAGTGCCGCCGGCAGTCCGAACGACGATTCCCGTCGTGACGGCGCCGGAGGGCGTGGTCTGGATCGCCGGATATCGGCAAGACGGGCGGTGGGCGGTCACGGAGACGACCAAGCGCTGCGCGGTGCTCACGATCGAGGTGGGTGCACGAGGTGTACGAGCGGAAGGAGCGTCATAAGCATGGAACGGATGTTCGGCCGGCCGATTGTCACGCAAGAGCAGATGCGGGCCCGCATCAAAGAGCTGGGTCGGCAAATCAGCGCGGATTATGCGGGCAAGGATCTCGTGTTGCTCGGCGTGCTGAAAGGCGCCTATGCGTTTTACGCGGATCTGGCGCGGGCCATCCGAATCCCGGTGCGGGTCGATTTCATCGTTGTCGCCAGTTACGGGTCGGGAGCGAAGACGTCCGGGAAGGTCAAGCAGATGACGGAATTGACCGAAGACATCAAGGGCAAGGACGTGCTGCTGGTCGAGGATATCGTCGATTCCGGCCTGACCGTGCAGTACCTGGTCAAGTCTCTGGCGAAGAAGAAGCCGAACAGCATCAAAGTCTGCACCTTGCTGAGCAAGCCCGAGCGGCGGGTGGTCGACGTCGACGTGCAGTACGTGGGATTCAAGATTCCGAACAAGTACGTGGTGGGCTACGGCCTCGACTACCAACAGAAGTACCGCAACCTTCCCTACCTCGCCGTGCTCGATCAGACGGACGATCAGGAGGAGTAGGGCGGTCGGGCGATGTTGTCAGCCCGATTGACGCTGTGTTAACATCACGGTATTTTCACGACGGTATCGTCGGCGCGTAACGAGTCCATAAGGAGATCCGGATGAATTCCAGGGTCAAGAACCTCCTCTTTTGGGTCGTGGTCGGCCTGTTCATGATTCTGTTGTTCAATTTGTTCAGCGTTCCGACGCATGCGCCGGAAGAAGAGGTGATTTTCAGCGATTTCATGACCAAACTCGATAAGGGAGAGGTCGAAAAAGTCATCATTAAAGCCAATCATATCAGCGGGGTGTTGAAGGACAAGACCCGCATTCGCACCTATGCCGCCGATTATCCAGACTTGGTGAAGGTCCTCAGGGAAAAAGAGGTGCAGATCGAAGTCAAGCCGCCGGATGAAAGCCCCTGGTATATCACGTTTCTCGTGACCTGGGGTCCGTTCATCCTCTTTCTCGGGCTCTGGTTCTTCCTCATGCGGCAAATGCAGATCGGAGGCAACAAGGCACTGTCGTTCGGCAAGAGCCGCGCGCGCATGCTGACCGAAGAACGGAAGAAAGTGACCTTTTCCGACGTCGCCGGGATCGACGAGGCCAAGGAAGAGGTGCTGGAGATCATCGAGTTCCTCAAGGATCCGCGCAAGTTTCAGAAGCTGGGCGGCCGCATCCCCAAGGGCGTGCTGATCGTCGGCCCGCCGGGCACGGGCAAGACGTTGCTGGCCAAGGCGATCGCCGGGGAAGCGGGGGTGCCCTTCTTCAGCATCAGCGGGTCGGATTTCGTCGAGATGTTCGTCGGCGTGGGCGCGTCTCGCGTGCGGGATCTGTTCGAGCAAGGAAAAAAGCACGCGCCCTGCATCATCTTCATCGATGAAATCGATGCGGTGGGACGGCTGCGCGGAGCCGGCTTGGGCGGCGGGCACGACGAGCGGGAGCAGACGTTGAATCAGTTGCTCGTCGAGATGGACGGATTCGATACGACGGAAGGCGTCATCCTCATCGCCGCGACGAACCGCCCCGACGTGCTCGACCCGGCGCTGCTGCGGCCGGGACGCTTCGACCGCCAGGTGGTCGTGAACCGGCCCGATCTGCGTGGGCGTTCGGAAATCCTGAAAGTGCACACCAAGAAGGTGCCGATTGCTGCCAACGTCGAGCTGGAGAAGATCGCCCGCGGGACGCCGGGGTTCTCCGGGGCGGACTTGGAAAACCTCGTCAACGAGGCGGCGCTCTGGGCGGCGCGGCAGAACAAAAAGGAAGTCGAGATCGTCGATTTCGAGATGGCGAAGGACAAGGTGCTCATGGGCGCCGAGCGCAAGAGCATGATCCTCAGCGACGAGGAAAAGCGGGTGACGGCGTACCACGAAGCCGGCCATGCCCTCATGGCGAAGCTCCTGCCGGGCACCGATCCCGTCCATAAGGTCACGATCATTCCGCGCGGCCGGGCGCTGGGCGTCACGATGCAGTTGCCGACCGACGACCGGCACAACTATTCGAAGGAGTTCCTGTACAACACCTTGGCCATCCTCATGGGGGGCCGGGTCGCCGAAGAGTTGGTCTTCAAACACGTGACGACCGGCGCCGGCAACGACCTCGAGCGGGCCACCGACCTCGCCCGTAAGATGGTCTGCGAATGGGGAATGAGCGAGAAGTTGGGGCCGCTCACGTTCGGCCGGAAAGAGGAGGAAATCTTCCTCGGCCGTGAGATCGCGACCAAGCGCGATTTCAGCGAGCAGGTGGCCCTGGAGATCGACCTGGAGATCAAGCGCCTCGTCACCGAAAACTACGAGCGGGCCAAGCGGCTGCTCACCGAGCAGATGGCCAGTCTGAAGGCGTTGGCCGAAGCCCTCTTGGAAAAAGAAGTGCTCGACGCGCCGGAGATCGACCAAATTATCCTGCAATCCTCGTCTCAAACAGTTCCCGCCTGATCAGACTGTCATGGCGACTCCCGGCACCGGAGTCGCCGAACCGGTCTCCGGAGCCTTCGGCTCATTTCCTCAACACGCTGTTGCTTTGGCCCGTCTCCCTAGGCATGATAGGGGATGACGGTTATGGAACCTACTGTCTCGCGCGACCGCTTTCTGGCCCGAGGACGGGACATCGACTGTCGCCAGCGCCCTCTCCTCATGGGCATCGTCAATGTCACCCCCGATTCCTTCTATGACGGGGGGCGGTATGCCCGAGCCGAAGACGCCGTGGCCCATGCCCTCGCCCTGGTTGAGGAGGGGGCCGACTTGCTCGATCTCGGCGCGGAATCTACGAGGCCCGGCGCACATCCCATCCCGGAACAGGAAGAAATCGACCGGCTGATCCCCGTCGTGCGCGAGGTCGCCCGCCGCGTATCCGTGCCCATTTCGGTGGATACGACCAAAGCGGCCGTCGCGCGTCTGGCCCTCGACGCCGGCGCCGCGATCATCAACGACGTCAGCGCGCTGCGGTTCGATCCCCTGATGGCCGACGTCGTGGCGGCGAGCGGGGCCGCTGTCGTGCTCATGCACATGCAGGGCACGCCCGAAACGATGCAGCGAGCGCCCGAGTATGGCGACGTGGTGGCGGACATCTCCTCGTTTTTTGCCGAGCGCATCCGGGCCGCGACGAAGGCCGGCATCTCCGAAAGCGCCATCATCCTTGATCCCGGCATCGGTTTTGGTAAGCTGCAGGCACACAACCTGGAAATCCTCGCCCGGTTGCCCGCGTTCGCCATGCTGAATCGTCCGCTCCTCGTCGGTCTCTCCCGCAAAGGGTTCATCGGCCAGATCGTTCACCGCCCGGTCGAGGAACGGGCCTGGGGGACGGCGGCCGCCGTGGCGCTGGCGGTGGATCGCGGCGCGCACATCCTGCGCGTGCACGACGTCGCGATGATGGCCGATGTGGTGAAAGTGGCGTCCGCGATGAAACGGCATGCCGGCGCCTCGCTCAGACAGGAGCACTATGCGTAAGTTGTTCGGCACCGACGGCGTCCGGGGCGTGGCGAATCTCGAGCCGATGACCAGCGAGATCGCCATGCAGTTGGGCCGCGCGGCCGCGCATATCTTCATGCGCCGCGCGGGACGGCATCAGATCATCATCGGCAAAGACACGCGGATTTCCGGCTACATGCTCGAGTCGGCCTTGACCGCGGGGATCTGCTCGATGGGCGTCGATGTGTTGCTGGTCGGCCCCATGCCCACGCCGGCGATCGCCTTTCTCACGCGCAGCATGCGGGCCGATGCGGGGGTCGTCATTTCGGCTTCGCACAATCCCTATCAGGACAACGGCATCAAATTTTTCTCCAACGACGGGTTCAAGCTGCCGGACGACGTGGAGGCGCGGATCGAACAGCTCATCGTGTCGGACGAGATCCGCCATTTGCGGCCGACGGCGGACCTGATCGGGAAAGCCTATCGCATCGACGACGCGGAGGGCCGGTATATCGAATTCGCCAAGAGGTCGTTGCCGAGGGATCTCGATTTTCAAGGTATCAAGCTCGTCGTCGATTGCGCGAACGGCGCGGCCTACAAGGTGGCGCCGACGGTGCTGAAGGAGCTCGGGGCGAAAGTCGAGGTGATCGGCAACAAGCCCGACGGCATGAACATCAACGCCGGCTGCGGGGCCGTCCATCCGGAGCAGCTGCAGGAGGCGGTGCGCCGGCATCAGGCCGACATCGGCATCGCGCTGGACGGCGACGCCGACCGCGCCATCTTTGTGTGCGAGCAGGGGAAGCTGGTCGACGGCGACCACGTGATGGCCGCTTTGGGCCTCGACATGCACCGGCAGGGGCTGGTGGCCAAGGACACCATCGTGGGCACAGTGATGAGCAACTTCGGGCTCGAGCTGGCCCTGGCGAAGGCGGGCATCAAGCTGGTCCGCACACCAGTCGGCGACCGCTATCTCCTCGAGCGGATGCTGGCGGAGGGCTACAATTTCGGCGGCGAGCAATCGGGGCATTTCATTTTCCTCGACCACAACACGACCGGCGACGGGCTGATTTCCGCCTTGCAGATGTTGTCGCTCATGAAGCGGACGAAGAAGCCGTTGTCGGAGCTGGCACGCGCCATGTCGCCGGTGCCTCAAGTGCTGCTGAACGTCAAGGTCAAGCACAAGCCGGTGCTCGAGTCCATCCCGGACATCAAGCGGGCGATCGAGGACAGCGAGCAGCGGCTCAACGGCAGCGGCCGCGTGGTGGTGCGCTATTCCGGAACGGAACCGCTGCTCCGCATCATGATCGAAGGCGAACAGGATTCCCTCATCCATGAAGTCGCCGAGGCGCTCGCCAAGGTCGTGCGGGCGCATCTCGGCTAAGCGCGCCCCTCTCGACGAGAGAGGTCCATGCTGCCGTCCCTCGTTGCCGCGTTTCTTTCCGGCCTTCTCGCCGGCTCATTCTTCCCGTACGTTCCGTTCAGTCTGTGCGTCCTCCTGCTGATCGCGGCGGCGGTCTTCGCGGGCCTGGAAGCCGCCGGGCGCATCACTGGCCGTCAGGGGAGCATCTGGTATGGCGGCCTTTTGCTGGGCCTGCTGTACTGGTCCCTGATGGTCCCCTGGCCGGCAAACCCTCACGAACCAGCGAGCCGCCGTGACCTTCCGCTGCTGGAGGTTACCGGCCGCATCGTATCGCCCGTGCAGCACGCGCCGGCTCGCGAGACGCTGCTGCTGCGAGCCGACTCGTCGCCGGCCAGGTTGGACGGCGGAGGGCTGATCCGAGTGGTCTGGCGGGAGCCGGACGTCACGCTGCTGCAGGGGGATCGCGTCCGATTCCGCGCCAAGGTGCATGAACCGAGCGGCTCGCTGAATCCCGGAGGATTCGACTACGGCGCGTATCTGGAGCGCCAGGGAATCGACGCCGTCGCCACGGTCACGGGCCCCGCAGCGGTGACGCTGATCGAATCGGGCTCGGCGTCATGGCGTTGGACGGGATGGAACCGGATCGATCGCTGGCGGGCGGTGATTCGCGACGCCGCGGTCCGCACGCTCGCGCAACCGGCGGTGGGGCTGTTCTTGGGCATTGTGATCGGAGAGCGCGGGTATCTTCAGCCGGAGGTGCAGGAGTGGTTCATGGCGACCGGCACGGTGCATCTCTTGTCGATCTCCGGGTCGCATCTGGGCCTGGTCGCGGTGGTCTGTTTCTGGGTCGTGCGACGCGCCGTGCTGTGGCTGCCGGCCGGAACCCTCCTCACCCTCTCGCGCGCCATGACGCCGAGCCGCGTCGCCATCGTGGTGACGTGGCCTGCGGTCGCCGCCTATGCGCTGTTGGCGGGGGCCGAACTGGCCACCATCCGCTCCTTGGTGATGATCACGCTTGCTTTGGGAGCCCTGTGGCTGGGGTATGAGCGCCGCTTGCATCATGCCATGGCCGCGGCCGCCGCGCTCATCGTCCTGCACGATCCCCGGGCCGTCTACGACATCTCGTTCCAGCTCTCCTTTCTGTCGGTGTTCCTCATCATCCACTGTGTGTCCTGGCTGCAGGCGCGGGAACCGTCCCCCGACGGGGCGCGAGCCGGCGCTCTGCAGGCCCTTGGGCGAATGGGCCGCGATGCGTTCGTGATGAGCACGGCAGTGACGGTCGGCACGTTGCCGGTCGTCTTGCTGTATTTCAATCAGGTGCCCTGGGTGGGCCTCGCCGCCAATCTGGTCGCCATTCCGGTCACCGGTGTCCTGTTGGTGCCGCTCGGTCTGCTGTCGGCGGCCTGGACGATCGCGACCGGCAGCGCCGATTTAGCGGCGGGTTGGCAGGCGGCGTTGCTCGTATGGCTCATTGATGGCTTGCGATGGATCGCCGGGTTTCCGGGCGTGGAATGGCACGCGGCGGCGCCCTGGATTCCGTCGGTCGTGCTTTTTTATGCCGCGCTCCTCGCGGCTGGCCGCGATGGCGGTTCGCGCGTGCTCCGCGTCACTGCCGCCGTGCTCGCCGCGCTGTGCGTCGGGTGGTGGCTCTGGTCGCCGCGCCTCGGCGTGGACGGCGACCGCTGGCGCGTCACCTTCCTCGACGTGGGGCAGGGAGACAGCGCGGTCATCGAGTTGCCGAACGGGCACACGGTGCTGATCGACGGCGGCGCGCGCTACGAACGCTTCGACGTCGGGCGCAGCATCGTGGCGCCGTTTCTGTGGAACCGCGGCATTCGCCGGATCGATCACGTCATCGGCACGCACCAGCAATTGGATCACGTCGGCGGGCTGATCTGGGTGGTGCGGCACGTGCCCGTGGCGCACTATTGGGGGACGGGCATGGAGCGTCCCGAGCAGTTCGTGGCCGATTTACAGGGCGCGTTGAAGGACCGGGGCTTACTGGAGCAGCCTCTCCGGCAGGGCGACGAAGTGCTTCCGGACGGACCCTGCCGGCTCACGATCGTGCATCCGGGGGCGCATCCCGTGGTACGGACAAGCGGTCGGTCGAGCGGCGGCACCGCGCTCAATAACCAGTCGATCGCCTCGCGCCTGCGTTGCGGGCCCCACAGCATCGTGTTTGCCGCGGACCTCGAAGTGGACGCGCTGCGCGGGCTCACGGGCGTCGGACGCGAACCGGCGACGGTGCTGAAGGTGCCGCATCATGGAGCGGCGAGCTCTCTCGATCGCGAATGGATCAAGGCGCTCCATCCTCATTATGCCGTCGTGTCCGTCGGCCAAGCCAATCCTTACGGGCATCCTGTCCCGGCGGTGCTGCAGGCCTATGCCGAGGAGCACGTGCGCCTCTACCGTACCGACCGTGATGGAGCGGTGTGGATCACGGGCCGGCTCAGCCGTGCCGATCTCCGCCTCACGACCATGCGCGAGCTTTTATTGCAGCCTGTCTCGCTGCCTCTCGACGGCGTGAGCGGTGACGCGCGCAATTGGCACCGTGTGAGGCTCCAGCTGCGCGAGCGAGACCTCCTTCTCTTCTAAGCGCGCTTCCCCTGGCATTTCCTACAGGATTGGTCGATGGCCGTTCGTACAGAGGGGGGCGAAAATGACAGTTTTTGTCCCTCCCTGGCCGAGATGGCCAACCCCGACAGCAGAAGTAGCAGGGATTCCGCACTCTTAGCAAAATGCTATCAAGGCATAGCATGTGCACACCGGACGGAGCCGCAGGCACCATTGTGTCCATAGGGAGCCATCATCATGTCTAAGCTCGTCCGCATTGTTATCCAGCTTCCGATCGAATTGAAGGAGCAGCTCGACGCGTTGAAGCAACAGGGGTACACCACGAGCGGGTTCATCCGCGCCATGCTGGAACGGGAACTCGCGAAAGTTGACACTCGCCCGCAGACGCACATTCGAAAAGTGGTCAATAAATAAAGGCTCCGTTCATGGCAGGCTGCCGCACATCCTTACAGAAGAGGTCACGGTGACCAGATTGTCGGATCTGGTGCGCCAGCCGGCGCACCGTGTTCCGCCGACTCCCGACGCGACGGCGATGCGTGCCGCCGCTTCGGATTCCGCGCACCGGTGGTATGCGGCCGCGAGAGAAGAGCTGCGCCGTCTGCGGGGCGGGATCCGCGCGAATTGTCTTCCCTCGATCGAGCCCTGCCGCGCGCTGGCCATGGCGCTGGTGGAGGAGCTCCGGCAATCCGACGACTGTCTCCGGCTGGCGCTGGCGGGACGGAGCGACGATTACCTCGTGGATAATGCGCTGCATGTGGCGGTGGTGAGCGTCAAGCTGGGGCTGGGGCTCCGTTATGCCGGTCCGGACCTGGAACGAGTGGCGTCAGCCGCCCTGCTGCACGATGTCGGCATGTGGGCGCTGCCGGACGCCCTCACTCAGAAGGCCGGGCCGCTCACGACCGAGGAACAGGTGGCGGTGCGCGCGCATCCGGAACGCGGCCGGCGCCTGCTGGCCGACGTCGAAGGGCCGGATCCTTGGCTCTCCATCGTCTGCGCGCAGGAACATGAGCGATGGGACGGCAGCGGCTATCCCTGCCGGCTCGCCGGCGCCATGATCCACGAGCATGCGCAACTCATCGGCGCGGCGGACGTGCTCGACGCGCTCATCACGCCGCGGCCGTACAAGACCGCGATCACGCCGCACCAGGCGTTGCGAGAGATGCTCGTGCACGGGAAGGGACGCTTTTCCCATCGCGTGCTCAAGGCGCTCGGCGATCACATCACGATCTATCCGGTGGGGACGACCGTCCGGCTGAACACGGGCGTCACCGGAACGGTGAGCCGGATCAACCCGCGCTATCCGCTGCGGCCGACCATTGCCGTTGCGGCGGAGGCGTCCGGTGGGGCGTCCCGCTCCGAGTTGGATCTGGCGGCGGTCGCATCGGCGTACATCATCGAAGTGCTTCATCCGCCGGGCTTGTCATAAGGGAATGGCCATGGGAAGAATCAGGTTCTCGAGAATGACGGCGGCCGCCTTGCTGGGGGCGGTGCTCTCCCTGCTGATCGGCTGTCGCAATCCCGGACAATCGTCTCTGCCGCCGTCGGCCGTATCCGCCACGCCGGCCGCGCTGCCTCCGTTGCCGAAAGGCGATGTCTACGCGGACGAAACGGTACCGACGGCGGAAACCCTCATCGAAACCGGGGATACGCTGGAGATCATCATCCGGCGCGGCGCCGGCGAAGAAAAATTCACCGGCATCGTCAGGGAGAACGGGAAAGTCTCGGTCGGCTTCATGGAAGTGGACGTGGCGGGAATCACGGCGGCCGAGGCCGAGCGGCGCGTCGAGGAGGCCGCCGTGCCGTTCATGCGCCAGCCGCGCGTGCAAGTCGCGCTGAAAAAGAAACTGCTGAAGGTGAAGCGCATCTTCGTCTTCGGCGACGTGAAGAAGCCGGGCATGTTGCCGATGGCGCGCAACATGACCATGTTGCAGGCGATTGCGGCGGCCGAGTATCAGGACACGGCGCTGCTGGATGAAATCCGCGTCCTGCGCGGCGGGGATCTGACGGCGCCGAAGATCGTCATGGGCGATCTGGCGCGGGCCTTTACCTACGGCGATTTGTCGCGCAATGTGTCGCTGGAGGAGAACGACATCATCTTCGTGCCGCGCGAGCATCTGGGCGACGCGGCGGAGGCGGCGAAAAAGATTCTGCCCATCGTGCAGGTGGCGATTATGCCTCTGTTCCCCGTGTATCTCCTTCCGGCGCTGGCCCGATAGACGAAGGGCGGCATGAGAGCATGAGCCCATGGCGCAATATGAACTGAACGTCATCGATTATTGGCTGATCCTCAAGAAGCGGAAGTATTTGATCCTGCTCTCCGCCTTCCTGGTCGTCGGCTTCACCTTTCTGTTTTCGGAATTCTTCAAGCCGGTCCCGATCTATGAGGCCGTGGCGCGGGTCAAGTTCGAGCGCAATACCACGGTGGCGCAGCAACTCCTGGAATCGCTCTCCTACTCCAACGCCAACGACCTCGGCACACAGACGGAATTCATCCGGAGTTTTCCGGTCATGGAGCGCGTGGCGGTGGAATTGGGCCGCGTGCCGGCCGACACCAGCGACGAAGAGAAGCGGTCGGCGACCTATTTGAACACCGTCTACAACCTGGGGCAGGAAATCAAGGCCGAACGGGAAGGGGACACGAACATCATCCGCATCGTGGCCCTCTCCACGCAGCCGGAGGCGGCCGAGCACATGGCCAACGCCACCGCGCAGGCCTACCGCATCGAGAACATCGCCGCCCGCAACCGGTTGGTGACGGAATCCCGGCGGTTTGTCGAGGAACAGTTGGGCAATCTCGAGAAGCGCCTGAACGAGGCGGAGGAGCGTCTGCGCGCGTTCAAGGAGCGCGAAGGGCAGGTCTTCCTGTCCGAGGAAGCCCGCGCGGCGCTGGACACCTTCACCAAGTTGGAGGAGCAATACAACGAGGTCATGCGGAACCGGGCGGAGGCGGAGCGGCAGATCGAGGTCCTGCGGGGGGCGGACACCGTGCTCGGCAAGCACGCGCGCATCTTCACGGAAGAGCAGCATGCGTTGCTGACCATGCTCAATCAGCGCCTGCTCGATTTGATCCAGGAGCGCGACACGTTGTTGATTAACTACACCAAAGATCATCCCCAGGTGGTCGAGCAGCAGAAAAAGATCGACAACGTCAAGGCCGAGATGATCCAAGAATTGAAGTCGAAGGTGAATACGCTGAGCGACCGGGAGGACGCGCTGCAGAGCCAGCGGGATCACTACCGGCACCGGTATCTCGGCTATCCCAAGGCGGCCATTCAGATGAGCCGGCTCGAACGGGATGTCAAGGTGAACGCCGATTTGCTGGCGACGTTGAAGGCCAAGCACCAGGAATTGCTCATCAAGGGCGCGGAACGGATCGAGGAAGTGACCCTCATTGCGCCGGCGATGACGCCGGCGGCGCCGATCAACGCGTCCAATGCCGCCATGAATCTCATGATCGGGTCGCTCATGGGATGCTTCCTCGGCATCGTGCTGGCCTTCGCCCGCGAATCGTTCGACACGTCCATCGGCACGATCGAGGGGGTGGAAGAGTTCCTGAAGGTCCCGGTGCTGGGCATCATCCCGCAGTTCGACCATAAGGAATTGGCCGAGGCGGCCAGGGCCGTGTTGCCGCCGCAGACATCCCCGTCCGTCGTGGAGAGTCTGTCCCGCTTGATCTGCCTGATCGATCCCAAATCCGTGTTGTCGGAAAGCTTGCGCTCGCTGCGCACCAACATTCAGTTCGCCAGCATGGACCGGCGCGTCAAATCCATCATCTTCACGAGCGCGGGATTGGGAGAGGGGAAAAGCACCTGCGTGATCAATCTGGCCATCACGATGGCGCAGGAAGGCATGAAAGTGCTCTTGGTCGACGCCGATCTGCGCAAACCCATCGTCCACCAGCGGCTTGGATTGGACCGTGAGCCGGGCTTGGTCGATGCCTTGCTGGGCACCACGTCCTGGCGGGCCTATGTCCGGTCCGCCACCGATTTGATGCTGGGCACGGTCGGGGTGGATCGTGTCATCAACACCCCGGGGCTCGACAACCTGCACGTGTTGACCAGCGGCTCGGAGTCCGGCAACCCGAACGAGTTCCTGAATCTGAACAAAATCAAGACGCTCACGGCAGAAATGCAGGAAGACTACGACATCGTGCTGATCGACACACCGCCCATCCTGCCGGTCACGGATGCCGTGGCGTTCAGCTCGCGCGTGGACGGCACGATCCTTGTGTACCAAGTGGGGCGGATCGGGCGGAACGCGCTCAAGCGGGCCAAGTTCCTGCTGGATCACGCGCAGGCCAACGTGCTGGGCGTGGTGTTGACCAACGTCAAATCCGAAGTGACGCCGGAGTATGGACTCTATCGTTACGAGTACCGGTAACGCGATGGCAGGAGCGCCCCGATCATGCAGCAGGCCACCGTCACCTCTCACGACACGCTCGTCATTTCCGCGCTGGCCGTCGCGGTCGCGCTAGGGCTCACCTTCACGACCCCCGCCGTCGGCATCCAGGCCGTGCTCGGGTTTCTCGTCGTGCTCGTCGCCGTGACGTCGGTCTCGGCCGCGCTCTATTTGCTCATCGCGTCAATGCTGTTGTCGCCCGAAATCGCGGTCGGCCGGGTGGAGGGTCGCGGGGTCGGCGCCCGAGAATTGTCGTTCCGCCTGGACGACGTCTTGCTGGTCATGATCGGCGTCAGCTGGCTGGTCAAGAACATCATCTACCGCGAGCTGGCGCTGTTCCGGGAGACGCCGCTCAACCGGCCGATCGCGGCCTACATGGTGGTCTGCGTCGTCGCCACCTTGGTCGGCTCGCTCGCGGGGCACGTCCGGCCGATGACGGGGTTTTTCTTCGTCCTGAAATACTTCGAATACTTTTTTATCTTTTTCATGGTGGTGAACCACGTGCGCACGGAGCAGCAGGTTGTGCGCCTCGTGGTGGCACTGCTGGCGGTGGGGCTCGTTATCAGCCTCTACGCCATCTCGCAGATTCCCTC
>CAZXRB010000077.1:0-17702 GCA_964642845.1 uncultured Nitrospira sp. | reverse complement strand
CCTCGCGGTCACGAGTTTCGGCAAACAGACCGGCCCCTCCCGCAACCTCGATCTGCTCGCGCATCTGGGCGTGCGCTACATCTCGACGGATGACCTGTCGATCCGCGAGGCGGCGAAACGCTATGGGCCCTTCGATCTGATGTTCGAAGCGACGGGCTATTCGCCGGTGGTGTTCGAAGCGATGGAATCACTGGGCAAGAACGGCGTGCTCATCCTGGCGAGCGTGACGGGCGGTGATCGTGAACATTCGGTGCCGGCCGACAAGATCAATCTGGAGTTCGTACTCGGCAACAAACTGGTGGTAGGAACAGTCAATGCCAACCGTGAGTATTTCGAGGCAGGGGTCTACGACTTCGCCAGAGCCGAATTGGAGTATCCGGGATGGCTTCCGAAGCTGCTGACGCATCCGGTGACGGGATTAGAAAACTATCGGGAGATGATGTCCACGCTGACGACGGAGAAGAACGCCATCAAAGTGTTTGTGAACGTCGCGCACGACTGACGGCGGATTGAACACCTCACGTGCGTCAAACGTGGGATCTCAAAGCTGGAGGGGGTTGTCATGATTGGGAACTTGCGACGGGCTTTTCTCACCCTTGCTCTCCTCTTCGCAGGCATCCCGGCAATTCAGGCCGGTGATTTCTTCGAGCGAGACGGCGTCGCGATCGCCGGCTATGATCCGGTCGCCTATTTTGCGGAGATGAAGCCGGTCAAGGGTTCGAAGCAGCATCGCGCCGAGTATCACGGTTCCGTCTTTCTGTTTTCCTCTCCGGACAACCGCAACGCGTTTGTGGCGCATCCCGACAAATTCGTTCCGCAGTATGGAGGCTTCTGCGCGTTCGGCATGGCGAAGGGCTACAAGGCGGCCATTGATCCAGTTGCCTTCACCGTGGTGGGGGACAAGCTCTACCTCAACTACAATGGCACGGTGCGTGCCCTCTGGGTGCTCGATATTCCGGGCTACGTGAAGAAGGCCGATGCCAACTGGCCTGAAGTCAGCAAGACCTCAGACGTCACGCAATAAGAACTCCCTCCTCTTCTCCCCGTAAGAATCGCCGTTGATTGCCGACAGAGTCTCATGAGGGTGAGATTCAGATGTCACTGAGATCGGCAAATGGAGAACATCATGGCCAAGTTGATGGAATCGCAAGCCCCGCTGCTCGAAAGGGAGAATGAGGCGGGAGCCGAGCCTCCTCCATCGACGGCGACGGGACTTGATGTTTCGCCGACGCTCGCGCCTCACAGGACGGTCGAGCTGGTCTACCGTCATACACTGCCGGTGCGCGTCGGCCATTGGATCAATGTGGTCTGCCTGTTCATTCTGATCATGAGCGGCTTGCAGATCTTCAATGCGCATCCGGCTCTCTATTGGGGCGACCGTTCGGACCGCGACAAGCCGTTGGTCTCTATTCGTCCGATACGATTGGACAAGGGTGAGGTACGGGGTATCACCATGGTTCTAGGTCATCGGTTTGATACGACCGGCGTCCTGGGTTATTCCGATGGATCAGGCCGGGCCTTTCCAGCCTGGGCCACGATTCCAAGCGCGCGCTGGCTTGCCATGGGCAGGCAGTGGCATCTCTTCTTTGCCTGGATCTTCGTCATCAACGGGCTGGTCTTCGCAGCCTATGCATTCGTCAGCCGCCATGTGACGCGTGATCTCGTGCCGACGGGACAGGATCTCAAAGGTATCGGCCGAGCGGTAAAAGATCATCTCGTCCTGCGCCATCCGAAAGGGGAGGAGGCGATGCGGTACAATGTGCTGCAGAAACTCGCCTATGTAGGCGTGCTCTTCGGCTTAGCTCCTCTCGTTATTCTCACAGGCCTCACGATGTCTCCGACCATCGACACTGCTTTCCCCTGGTTGTTGACGATCTTCGGCGGGCGTCAGGCAGCGAGGACGATTCACTTCATTGCCTGTTTCTCGTTTGTCGGATTCATCGTCATTCACGTCTCACAAGTGATTCTTACGGGATTCTTCAACAATATTCGCTCGATGATTACGGGGTGGTTCGCCGTCAAACATGAAGGAGTTCGTCATGAAGCTTGAGTCCTCCATGAAACGAAGACAATTCCTAAAGGGCGCCGCAGGCACCGCGAGCCTTGTCGCGATCGCCGGTTGCGACAATCTCACTCAGAGCGGTTGGTTTCCGTCGATCCTGCACAAGACGGAGAAGTTGACCGAACGAGTGCAGCGAGCCATCACACCGACCAACGCACTGGCGAAGGAATACGGGGAACAAGATGTCTCAAAGGTATTTCCGGCGAACGGGACCACCGATCCTGGCACGGATCGGTATGCCGAGCATGTCGCCAAGCGCTTCTCTGAATGGACGGTGGAGGTCGGAGGTTTGGTTCGGACGCCGATGAGTTGGTCGTATGCGGCACTGAAAGAACTGCCTGCGCGGACGCAGATTACACGCCACGATTGCGTGGAGGGCTGGAGCGCAATCGGGAAATGGACCGGCGTCCCGCTCGGCGATCTGTTGCGTACAGTCCAGCCTCTGCCGAATGCCAGATATGCCGTCTTCCATTGTGCCGACGACGACGAGGAGGGGGTGCCCTACTACGAGAGCATGGCATTGGCTGACGGTTACCATCCGCAGACGATTCTAGCTTACGAACTGAACGGGCAACCGCTGGACATTCCCCACGGCGCGCCGTTGCGGCTGCGATTCGAACGGCAACTCGGATACAAGCAGGCCAAGTACGTGGAGCGGATCGAGCTGGTCGAGTCGCTGGCCGGCATCGGTGGAGGAAAAGGGGGTTATTGGGAAGATCAGGGGTATGAATGGTACGCGGGAATTTAATCGTGAAGCGTGAAGCGTGAAACGTGAAGCGTTGTCGGTCATGCTCTCAAGTGCATTGGCGGCGGGCAGTCTCACCGGCTGCCTGTCGCCCATCGCCATGCATCGAGCGGTGATCGAGTATGACCGGACGGTGAGTTACGTCGAAGCGGATCTGTTGCTCTTGAACATCGCGCGTGCCCGTTATCACCGGCCGGTGCATTTCACGGCGGTCTCCAGTGTGGCGGCGACGTTCGATTTCCGGACGAGCGCGGGAATTAGCGGTGGCCTTGGACGCGCAACAGATGCCGTCGAGCGCCCTCTCAATCTTGAATATAGCGCCAGTGTCGCGGAGAACCCGACCATCACCATCGTCCCGATTACCGGCGAAGAGTTTACGAAGCGTGTCTTGCGGCCGCTGGACGAAGGCAAGTTCGAGTTCCTGGTGCACCAGGGCTACGACATCAATATGGTGCTGCGGCTCATGGCGCGCGGCATGGCCATCGAAACCGACGATGGGCCGCGCGTGTTGTTCAACCAGCCGTCCCAAGGCAACGGCTTCGTCGAATTCCGGCAACGCCTGCTGCACCTCGCGAGTCTGGACGAGCAGCGGCAGCTGTATATCGGACCGGTTCTTTTTGAGGAATCGCAAACCGTCCAGACCAATCGTCCGCCGAATCCCGATGAAGTGGTTGCAGCGCTCGAAAAAGGCTTTCGCTGGGAAGGAGACAGCGAGGGCAAAGTCCACACGGTGAAGCGGAAAGCGGTCGGGCGACTCCTCATCGCGAACTACGATCCCAACCGTTTGTCCAACGAGGAACGGCGGAAGCTCCATGAGGAGGCCCAGCGCTATCCGCCCGACTATATAATGGTAGACATCCGACCGGGCTTTGCGGGCGGGAGCTTCCCTTTGCGCGGTTCGATTTTGTTGCGAAGCATGAACGCGATTATTGGTTTTGTCGCGCGCAGCATCGACGAGGAACCGGAAGTCCCCATTATTCCGGATCCGCGGACTTCCATGACCGGCGTGCGCAACCCAGCCAAGACGCTGGAGATCGTCGAGTCGCCTTCCAAGCCGGACGACTATGAATTTTCGGTCTCGTTCGACGGACGATACTATTCGATCCGGAAGTTTCCCGTCACCCAAGGCATGGTGCCAAGTTGGAACCAGGAAGCCTTCGCGGTGCTTTCCAACCTCTTTCAGATGACCGTGACGGATTTGACCCGATACCCTACGCCGGCGATCGCGATCGCCAAATAGGAGGCCGCTATGTTGAGGAAGTTGGGGATCGGACTGGGGGCGGTGCTGGCGGGGATGTTTTTCGGCTGGATTATCGCCAATGCGGGTGTAGGCACGCCCGCGCCGGACCTCACCAACGAGACGTGGCTGAATAGCGCGCCGCTTCGCTTGGCAGATCTCAAAGGCCACGTCATCATGGTCGAGTTCTGGACATTCGGCTGCTACAACTGCCGGAACGTCGAACCCTACGTGAAGCAATGGCACCGGAAATATGCCGATCAGGGCTTGGTCGTCATCGGCGTACACTCGCCGGAATTCTCTCATGAGCGCGAAGTCGAGAACGTGCAACGCTATCTCAAGGAGCACGATATTCATTTCGCCGTCCCGATCGACAACGACTTCTCGACGTGGAACAAGTACGGGAACCGCTATTGGCCCGCGATGTATCTCATCGACAAGCAGGGCGTGATCCGCCATGTGCGGATCGGCGAGGGGGGTTATCAAGAAACTGAACGACTGATTCAGTTCTTATTAGCGGAGAAACCCTAGTTTGCCATGGCAGCATTCTCCCGGCGTCATGTGCTTATAGGTGCCGGCGTTGTCGCCGCAGGGCTCGTCGTCCGCCCCCGCGCCACACTTGCGGGCCTCTTGCAACGTTTGTTCGGCCAATCGGAACCGAAGCTGACGAAGCCGATCACCCCGAACGATGAATTTTACGTCACGTCCTATCGAAGTCCCCCCACCGTACGAATCCGTGACTGGTCGCTTTCCATCACAGGCCTGGTCGGACGACGGTTCACGCTGACCCATGAGCAGTTGCTGGCACAGCCGACGGTCTCGCAGATCGTGACGCTGGAATGTGTCGGCAATACGGTGGCGGGCGAGTTCATCGGCACGGCCGAATGGGAAGGCGTCTCCTTGCGATCATTGTTGGAAGCAGCGGGCGTGCAGGGGGATGCTTATGATGTCGTCTTTCGCGCAGCGGACGGCTATTCGGACAGCATTCGTCTGGATCGCGCCCTGGCGGGAGATGTGATGATTGCGCACAGGATGAACGGAGCGCCGCTTCCGGAAGGGCACGGGTTCCCGGCTCGCGCCATCGTGCCGGGCCATTACGGCATGAAGAGCGTGCAGTGGCTCACTGAGATTGAAGTCGTCGGTCACAACTACAAAGGGTATTACGCCCAAAAGGGCTGGACCGACGAGGCGCTCGTCACAACCACGTCACGCATCGATCTGCCGGGGCACGGCACGACCATTCACGGGCGGAATCACCGGATCGAAGGAATTGCCTTTGCCGGCACGAGGGGCATTGCGCAGGTCGAGATCAGCACCGACGGCGGCGAGCGATGGTCTCCGGCGACGTTGAGACCGCCGCTCTCTCCCGCTGCCTGGATGTTTTGGCTGTACGAGTGGGAGGTAGACAAGCCCGGCCGCTATACCTTGCTCGTTCGTGCGACAGACGGAACCGGCAGACTCCAAACGTCCATCGAGCGGGAGCCGGCTCCGGACGGAGCGACGGGATGGCATGAAATCACCGTGACGGTCACGGTGTAGGCGGGAGCACCGTAGGTGATCCGGCTAGCGAACCTCGCTCAGCTGTTCAATCCCAGAACCAGGAGGCCAAAAAGCCCGATCATCACCCACAGTAATTCTCTATCTCCGCATTTACTCAGCCAGGTTCTCACTACAGACTCCTTGTGGCAGCGTGGTACGTATTTCTTGACCAGCAAGGCATGTACCATCACAAGCGATTCACAATTCCGCGGGGTTACGATCGTTCGAGTGGATGAAACGAGCGATCTCGCACAAAGCGCACGGTGCGAAAATCTGATCGCGACGTAAGTGCTGCTCGCCGAGGCCTTGAAGACCATTCCCCTCTGGACCGGCTACGCCGTCTGGACAGGAATCGGCGCGGCCGGTACAGCGCTCGCCGGTATCTTATTGTTCGGTGAGTCTCGGGATGGGCTTCGACATTCTGGCTGCTAATGACTGTCCTCGGAATCGTGGATCTGAAGTGGTCCTCCGAGTGAGAACGGAACCCTCTCAATAAAAATGTTGTCAGCCATCGGTCGGATGTTTCAGGCAACGCTAGGCCCTTCCTTTGCACTTCAACGCAGTTTTCCCGGCAAACACAAAAATCTGGCGACTAATGCGCCAATTGTATCGGTGTGCTGTCGCGTTTTGGGGCACAGAGGCCTTGACCGTCCCGTAGCAGTAGATTAGCCTGGGAGCACCATGATGACCGAAGATTGGGGCGCGATATTAGTGGTCGATGACGATGCCGACATGCGTGAACTGGTCCATGACATGTTGAAAGACCGCGGCCATAAAGTGACCACGGCCGGAAGCGGGCAAGAGGCGCTGAAACTGTTGGGCGAAGAAGATTATGCCGTCGTCCTCACTGACCTTCGGATGAAAGGCATGCAGGGGCTGGAACTGCTGTCTGAAATCAGAAAGGCCAAGCCGGAGGTCGGGGTCATCCTCATGACGGCGTTCGGATCCGTGGAAACGGCCGTCGAAGCCATGCGCCATGGGGCCAGCGACTATCTCACCAAACCGGTAAAAAAAGATGAACTGATTCGCGTGGTCGAGCGGGTCATTCGTGAAACGTCCCTGCGCCGGGAGGTCAGCCGGCTCCGCCGTGAGGTCCACAAGGAATACAGTTTCCACCAGATTCTGGGCAAGAGCAAGGCCATTCAAGGGGTGTTCGATCTGATCCGTCGTGTCGCCGACAGTCCGACGAACGTCCTCATCACCGGTGAAAGCGGGACGGGAAAAGAACTGGTGGCGAAAGCCATTCACTATAACAGCGACCGCAAGGATGCCCCTTTTGTCCCGGTGAACTGTGCCGCCATTCCGGAGCCGCTGTTGGAAAGCGAGCTGTTCGGCCACATGCGGGGCGCGTTTACCGATGCCAAGATGGACAAACGCGGCTTGTTTGAAGAGGCGCAAAAAGGCACGCTGTTCCTCGATGAAATCAGTGAGCTGCCCTTGATGCTGCAGGCCAAGATTCTGCGCGCCATCCAGGAAAAGGAAATCCGGCGGGTGGGAGCAAATAAGCCGATTGCCGTGGACGTCCGCATCATTGCGGCAACCAACCTGAACCTCACGGAGGAAGTCAAGGCGAAGCGGTTTCGGGACGATCTCTATTACCGGCTCAACGTCATCGAGCTGAAACTGCCGCCGCTTCGCGAGCGCCGTGAAGACATTCCGCTGTTGGTGGACGCGTTCCTGAACAAATGCGCCGCCAGCCGAGCGAAGGCGGTGAAGGGAGTGAGTGAATCGGCGCTCGCCATGCTCATGGACTACGCCTGGCCGGGGAACGTGCGGGAATTGGAAAACGTCATCGAGCGCGCCGTGACCTTGAGCCGGGGCGAGAAAATCGTGCCGGAAGACCTGCCGGCCACCATCCAAGGGTCGCGCGGAGACCGCCGCGTGCTGGACGAAGCGGCGGAACGCACGCTGCCGCTCGAAGCCGTGGAGAAGGAATACATCCTCAAGATCCTCGATAAAATGGGCGGCAATAAGTACCAAGCGGCGCACGCGCTGGGCATCGATCGCAAGACGCTGTACCGCAAGCTGGGCGAGATCGAAGAAGGAAAGACCCACGAGTAGGCTCTGCGCCCCCGCCTCTCCGGGCCCGCGCCTGCATGAACCCACCTGTCGAGAAAGTGCTCGTCCACCCCGGCACGATTCTCGTGTTGAGCGGCGGAATATTCGCGCTGGATCTCTTCACGTCGCTCGAGTGGGCCGTCTGGCTCCTGTATGCCGTTCCGCTCCTCCTCGCCCTGCAATCCCATCGGGAGCGCGCGCCGCTCTATTTTTCCGCCGTGGCCACTGTGCTGGTTCTCCTGGGCGCCTGGCTCTCGCCGTCCGGGAACCAGGACCCGACCATCGCCATCGCCAATCGGGTTCTGGGCATCGGAGTCATCTGGGCCTTCACCTGGGTGATGCTGCGCCGGCGGTCGGCACAGGCGTTGCTGGCCGGAGCGGAAACCGCGCGGTCGCAGGCCGAGGCTCGTCGAGCGGCCGCCGTCGCCGCCAGGGAATTGGCCGAAGCCAGCGCCCTGGGGGCGTTGCAGCGTGAGTCCCAGACGGCGCGCGAGTTGCTCCTCAGCAGCTTGCGGTTGGAGAGCATTCTGCAATCCGCCATGGACGCCATTATCACGGTCGACGAGGCGCAACGGATCTTGTTGTTCAACGGCGCAGCCGAACGCATGTTCCAGTGCCCGGCCAAGGAGGCGATCGGACAGTCGCTCGATCAGTTCATCCCGGCTCAGTTCCGGCAGGCGCACCGCCAGCACATCGAGAAGTTCGGGCACTCGGGCGTGACCAGCCGCCGCATGGGGGAGTTGGGCACGGTGACCGGACTGCGGCGGGACGGAGCGGAGTTCCCGGTGGAGGCGGCGATTTCCCACATCACGGTGGAGGGGAAGAAGTTTTATACGGTCATCCTTCGCGACATTACGGAGCGCAAGCGGGCCGAACGGCTCATGCGCCAAAGCGAGGAGCGGTACCGGCGGCTCATCGAAGTGTCGCCGCTCGCCATCTTCGTCAATCGCGACGACCGGGTCATTTTCATTAACGACGCGGGCCTTCGGCTGTTCGGCGCGGTCAAGGCCAGCGAAATTCTCGGGAAGTCCCCGTTCGAGCTGTTCCACCCGGACTGCCATGCGGCGATAAGGGAACGGATACGGCGGCTCGTTGAAAACGGGACGGTCCTGCCGGCGGTGGAAGAGAAGATCATCAAGGTGGACGGCACCGTCGCGGACGTCGAAGTGAGCGCCGCGCGTTTCGTGGACGAGGAAGGGCCGGCCATCGTCGCGATGATCCGCGACATCAGCGAGCAGAAACAGCTGCAAGAACAGCTGCGCCGCACGGAACGGGTGGCGGAGCTCGGCACGCTGGCGTCCGGCATGGCGCACGAAATCGGCACGCCGATGAACGTGATCCTGGGACGGGCCGAATATCTGATGGATCGGGTCAAGGACGAGCCGGTGAAGAAAGGGCTCCAGACCATCGTCGCTCAAGTGGAACGGATTACCAAGGTGATGAATCAGCTCTTGTCCTTCGCGCGGCGCCGGCCGCCGGAGCGGCGGGCGTTGGACCTGAAAGAGGTGGTGGAGGCCAGCGTCGAAATTTTTCAGGAGCGGCTGGCGCGCAGCCGGGTTCGCGTGGCGTTGGATCTTGATCCGCAATGCCCCCCGGTCCATGCCGATCCCGATCAGATGCATCAGGTGCTCATCAACATGATCATGAACGCCATCCATGCCATGCCGACCGGAGGGGAGCTGCGCATCGGGGTGGCGCCGGCCCAGGATCGGGTGCGCCTGACCGTGGCGGATACCGGCCACGGCATTCCGCCGGACACCCTGGCGCATATCTTCGATCCGTTTTTCACGACCAAGGAGTTCGGCAAGGGAACGGGGTTGGGCCTGACGGTCGTGAAGGGCATCCTCGATGAGCATGGGGGCGCCATCTCCGTCGACAGTGAACCGGGCCGGGGCACGACTTTTACCATCCTGCTGCCGAGGGCTTCGAATAGCTGACAGGTCACAAGTCGGCCAGCCGACACAATAGGACTTGCCAACCTGCCGCCTGTCAACCTAGAGCGTGTCAGCACCCGCTGTAGCATCTGGCAACAGGTTCAATTTCAGCGACTGGGGTCTTTCTCACCAGGCGCGCGGGCTGCGGCCAATGCCCCGCGCGATTCGCCAGAAAAATGCGCAGTTACCGCGATCTCGCGCATGGCACCGTGCTTGCTCCCCTCAGGCTCCGCGGGCGCAAAGGAGGGAAGCAGTCTCGTGAGGTGGAAGAGACCGACGGTTCTGGTGGTGGAAGACGACGAGGAGATGCGGGATTTGCTGTTCGAGGAATTGTGGAGCGAAGGCTATCAGCTCCGCGAGGCTCGAGATGGAGAGGAGGCGTTGCGGGCGATGATCCAGGCCACGCCCGATCTCGTCATTACCGATCTCCGGTTCCCGGGCGGCGGTCTCGACTATGTCCACCGGCTGCGTGTGTCTGCGCCCGGCTGTCCGATTATTGTCATGACGGCGTTTGCCGATGAGCAGGCGCGAGCGGCTGTGACGCGGGCCGGCGCCTCCGTATTGTTGAACAAGCCCGTGCATCTGTCCGAGCTCAAGGGACGCGTCAAGACGCTCTTGGGCGTCAAGCTCAGCGAGTCGTTCGGCTGACCTTGCTTCGAGGACTCGCGGCATCGAGGAGTGAGATGGCCGGATCTCCGTCAGCATCATCCGGGAGTGGTGCATTCAACGATCCCATTCTGGCCGCGCGGGTGGAAGCCATCCGGCAACTGGCCGGGGGGTTATCGGAACGCGTCGCCGTCATGGATCGCGACTTCAACGTGATCTATGCCAACGATTCCGCGTGGGCTCCTCCTCCCGCCGTCGAGCATCCTGCCGAGGGCCGCAAGTGTTATCACGCGTTCGCTCATCGCGACGAGCTCTGCGAGGCGTGCCCCGCCGTCAAGGTCTTCGACGCTCCGCACGTCCAATCCGTGTCGTGCGCGAACGAGCGAGACGGGACGGCATGCGGAATGAGGGAGGCCTTCCCGCTGATCGGCAGCGACGGCCAAGTGTCTTCGATGCTGGTGCTGTTCAAGCGAACCACGCCTGCCATATCATCCGAGGAGGCCACGACCGCTCCAGTGCGAGCCTCTTCTGAACAGTTAGGCGACCTCCTCGGCCGCAGCCCGGTCATGCAGGAGCTCTTCAAGATGCTGAAGCTGGTGGCGGGCAGCCAGGCCACGGTGCTGATCCATGGGGAGAGCGGGACGGGGAAGGAATTGGTCGCAAAGACCATCCACCGTCTGAGCGGGCGGGAGGATAAGCCCTTCGTCGTGGTGGATTGCGGGTCGCTGCCGGAAACCTTGCTGGAAAGCGAGTTGTTCGGCCACGTGAAAGGTGCGTTCACCGGCGCCATGGCCAACAAGCCCGGGCTCTTTGAGGAAGCCGACGGCGGGACGATTTTTCTGGATGAAATCGCCGACACAACGCCCACGTTTCAAGCGAAGCTGTTGCGCGCGCTGCAGGAAGGGGAAATCAAACGGGTTGGCGGGACGCAGCCGATCAAAATAGACGTCCGCGTGATTTCTGCGACCAACAAGGACCTCTGCGAGCTGGTGAAAGCCAAAGCCTTTCGGCAGGACTTGTACTACCGGCTGGCGGTCTTGCCGATACACCTGCCGCCGCTGCGCGAGCGCAAGGAAGACATTCCGCTGCTCGTCGAGCATTTCGTGGCTGCCTCCTGCGCGCGCCACCGTCAAGCTTCGCGGCATGTCCCCGAGCACGTCATGCAGGCACTCTGCGACGCCGAATGGCCGGGAAATGTCCGGGAGTTGCAGCACTATATCGAGCGCACCGTTGTGACGACGACCGGTCCCGATCTGGTGTGCGCCGAGAGGCTCTCCCCTCATCGGGACAGCGTCGGTCAGCGGGATTTACGTACGGTCGCGCGGAGCGCTGCCAGACAGGCGGAGCGGGCGCGCATCGAACAGGCTTTGCGCGAAGTCTCGGGAAACCGGGTGCGCGCGGCTAAATTGCTGAGGATCAGCCGAGCCGGCCTCTATGTGAAGCTGCGGGAGTATCAACTGGGAGATGGTCCTTCGACGGGCTCAGGAGGGCCCCTCCGATGAACTCAGGACGGGCTCCTTCGGTGAGCTCGTTTTAAGCGAACCGCAGGACTCGGGGTGAACGGACCGCAGACCCCCGAGTCTATCAGGGGGGCGACTCCTCCATCGGCCGGTATGCAAGGGTAGCTCAAACATCTTTGGAGAGAGCCGGCGCAAGCGGACGTTCTTATAGTCGACGATCCAGCCCGTCTTTTCGGGCCACGCGAGCGGCAGCTGGATATCCTCGGCCCACCATTAGTAATAGACGACCTCCCCACCGGCGTCCCGCACCGTGATTTCCGAGACGGTGGTCGGATGACCGTCCAGTATTTCCTGCCCGATCATGTCGCGATGGATTTCTTCGCTTCGGATGAACCGGTGACTGTCCTGTTTCGACCCATTCCTCTGGTGCGGCTGTCCAATTCTTTAGACAGCACAAGTGGTTGAAAAGACACGTTGGCCATCGGGAGCTAGGGATTTTTGTCCAACTGTCTGGAAAAAGTACGGGAATGCGGGAGGCGGAAACGCGATGGGCGAAGATTCACGATCGCCGCTGCTGGCGAGGCGATGGGCGTCCTCTTCGACCATCCCACCGAGCGAGGCATACGGATTGCGCTATCGACTTGCCGCTGGTGGAAGTCTGGGTGATTTTGGACCGGCCTCCGAATGACCCTCTCCTTCGCAAGAAGGAATCTTCCACCAGCTCTTAATCCCTCCGCAGAAAGGTCGGCGTTCGGAGGCCGGTTCCCCTCTTCAAGGCAGGAACAGGAGCAGCGGGTTGAGCGATAAGCGGGCGCAGTTTTACCACTCCGCCGATCATGGCGGGCATAACACGGGGAGGCCGTAATATGAGGTCTTTTCTCTTTCAACCACGACGCAAGCGGCGGCGCTCGTCGGCGGCGCTGATGCTGCAGAGCGTCTTGCTGGCAGGCAGCCTGGTGGCGACACCGGCGCTGTTTGCGGGCGAGTCGTCGCATGAAGGCCATGCGACTCCGGTGGCGATGCCGGGTTGGACCCAGCAATTGAAGGGTCAGACGGTCGTCGAAAACGCCATCGAAGGTCGCGCGGGCAACGCCGAGAAGATGGAGCTCCAGCACCATCGGCTCATGCAGAAGCTGGAACAGCAGGCCCAGAAAGACGCGCAAGCCCAGCAGACGTCTGGCGCCTTCAACAACATGTCGATGATGCACCAGTACATGGGGCAGGACGGGTCCAGCTTCCTGCTCATGACCGATGCAGGCAAGGGCGAGCCGGTGTCGCTCTCGGGCGGCAAGTGCCCCGCCAATGCGCCCGTGAAGAAATATGACGTGTCGATGATCAACATCGAAATCACGTTGAACCGCTGGCTCGACTACTATCCCGGCTACATGTACGTGCTGACCGAGGATGTGGCGAAGGCCCGCGCCGAAGAAACCAAGAACAAGGACGCCCGTGAGAAGGACGGCTACGATCCCGGCGCCGTCACCACCGGTTTGCAGGGCGACGTGATTCAGCCCCTCGTCCTCCGCGCCAACCAGGGGGACTGCGTCAAGATGACGCTGCGCAACCAGATGGAGAGCGAGGACGGCAGCCTGTTCATCCAAGCCTCCAGCATGATCGTGAGCGCCACCGGCAAGCCGGCCACGACCACGAATCCCGATTCGATCGTGGCGCCGGGCAAGTCGCAGGAATTCGAATGGTACATCCATCCGCACATGCAGGAAGGCGTGCGGCAGTTCCACTCCTACAGCCATGACCGCGAATTGACGGTGCTGGGTCTGTTCGGCGCGTTTATCGTGGAGCCGAAGGGCTCCAAGTACCTTGATTCGTTGGGCAGCGGCCCGGATCGGGAGGTCAGGAGCGGCTGGCAGGTGAACATCGACAACGGGTCCGGACCGGACTTCCGCGAATTCGTGCTGTTCTATCACGAAATCGGCGATGAAGCGTTCCGTCCGTTGAACAAGAAGGGCGACTTCCTGCCCCAGCGCGATCCCTTGACCGACGCCTATCGTCCGGGCGGCCGCGCGATCAACTATCGCAGCGAACCGTTCGGCATCGATCAGATGCACCTGCAGCACGAGTATTTCGGCTTCGAAGACGAGTCGATGGCGTACAGCGCCTATACCTTCGGCGATACGCCCACCACCATCGCCCGCGGCTATCTCGGCGATCCGGTGAAGTGGCGGGTGGTCCATGGCGGCTCGGAAGTGTTCCACAGCCACCATCCGCACAGCGGATCGATCCGCTGGCAACGGAGCCCCGTGACAGAGCCCAACAATCTGTGGGCGATGGGGCAGGACGGCCCGGTGAAATATCCGGTCGTCCGCACCAAGTCGGATCGCGTGGACGTGGAAGTCATCGGCCCGTCGGAAGCGTTGGACCTCGAGCCGGAATGCGGCGGTGGTGGCTGCCAGCACCTTGCCGGCGAGTTCCTCTATCACTGCCACGTGGCGCACCACTATGTGGCGGGCATGTGGGGCTACGGGCGGTTCTACAACACGTTGCAGGTCGGCGCCGGTCACACCGACACGATGCCGGATCTGCAGGAATTGCCGGACCGCAAGGGCCGCATGAAGCTCGGCGTGTCGTCCGACAAGCTGATCGGTACGACCGTCGATTGGTTCGGCAAGAAGTTCCACATCGTCGACAAGGGTCAGAAGTCGAACTGGAAGTCCGACCCGATCGTGGTGAACATCAAGGATTGGGTGGAGATGTTCGTGCCGGCGCAAGGCAAGCCGGGCCATACGGACGACGAAAAGGGCCAGATCCTGGCCTATGACGCCACCGTGTGGGACTGGAAGTGGAACGGCAACGTGGCGCTCGGCGAGCGGGAGAGCACGGCCCAGAATCCGAAGTACCCGGCCGCGGCCAAGTGGGACGACAGCACGAGACCGGCCATTCTGTTCGATCCGACTACGGGCAAGATGGCGTGGCCGTTGCTGAAGCCGCACTTCGGCAAGCGCAATCCGTTCTCGGCGAATCACAGCGGCGCGCCGTGGCTGGAGCCGATCCACCAGGATGCGAACGGCGAGCGGACCTCCGAGCCGGCCAAGCCGGGCGAGCAGGGCCGCTGGAGCCTCTGTCCGGAGAACGCGAATCAGAAGTTCTACAACCTGCACTTCGTCCGCATGCCGATCACCCTGGCCAAGAAGCAGGGCAAAGAGCCGGCGATCGTGGACAAGGACGGCCTGATCTACGTGCTCCACGAAGAGGAGCGCCTGACCAGGGCGAACGACGACATGAAGTATCCGGCGGTCATCCGCGCCAACGTGTATGACTGCGTGGATCTCGTGCTCACCAGCGAGTGGGACGACGACGACTACACCAACTTCCAGTCGTCCAAGATCAACATCCATCCCCACTTCTTCCAATTCGACACGGGGAACTCGGATGGTGTGATCTCCGGGTTCGAATATGAAATGTCCGTGCGCCCTTTCACCATGTGGGGCAAGCCCAGCAAGCACGGCTTGCCGGCCCCGATGGTCGCGAAGCTCGTGGGCGGAGCGAAAGCCGGCGCCACCAGCATCAAGATTCAGCTGGCGCCCGGTGCCACGCCGTTCCATGCGAATACCGAAGTCATGGTCGGCATGGACTGCTTGGAGAAGGGCAACGATCCGACGGCGTCGCTGCCGCGGGACAAGAGCTGCTCCGAAGTCGCCCGGATCAAGGAGATCAAGGGCGATCAAGTGACGTTCTTCAAGCCGTTGAAGCACAACCACCCGGCGAACGACTTGGTGTCGCCGGAGTTCGTGCGTTATCGGTGGTGGGTGGACGTCGATATGGGGACCGTGTTCTGGCATGACCACGCCTTCGGCGCGACGACCTGGCCGCACGGCGGGTTCGGCGTGACGATCGTGGAGCCCTTCGGGTCCACCTATCACGATCCGAAGAACGGCAAGCTGGTGTACAGCGGTCCGATCGCCGACATTCACAGCAACGAGCCGATCGGGGCGGGCGTGAGCGGCAGCTTCCGTGAGTTGATGGTCTCCATCCACGACACGGTGCCGCATACCGTCAACATCATCGAAGCCGGCAATCCTCCGGGACAGCCGGTCGAGGTGGCGCTCGAAGCGGGCAAGACGGTGTCGTTCCAGATGCCCGAGAAGATCTTGAACGCGCCGAACAAGTACATCAACGGCGGCACGCACACGACCGGCAGCGGCTTGAACTTCCGCGCCGAACCGTTTGCGCAGCGCCTGTCGAACAATCCGGATACGTCGAAGCTGTTCAGCAGCGCGATTCATGGAGACCCGGATACGCCCTTGCTCCGCGCGTACACGGGCGACACCATGGTGTTCCGCCTGTTGCACCAGCTGATGAACGAGTCGCACGTCTGGACGATCGCCGGCCATACCTTCCTGACGGAGCGGTATGCGGCGGATGCCAATCGGAAGTACTCGATCCACGTCGGGATCGCCGAGCGGTATGACCTCGTCACCAAGGCGGGCGGCTTCCAAGGCATGCCGGGCGACTACATCCACTTCAACGGCCGGACGTCGCACTTCGCCGAAGGTGGATGGGGCATCGTGCGCGTGCTCGACAAGCCAGTGCCGGATCTCATGCCGTTGCCGAAGGGAACGAACCCGCTCGGCATTCCGGCGACCCCCAGCTCGGTGTGCCCGGCCGATGCCCCGGTGAAGAGCTTCAACGTCGTGGCGTTGGATCGCCCGATGAAGCTCAATCCGAAGGCGCCGGATGCGATCGAGGTGGACTTCGAGCGGAAGATCGAGATGACCATGCCGGAAGGCAAGATCTTCGCGCTGGAAGAGGAAGCGACGACGGTGGCGGGCAACGTGATGCCGAATCCGCTCACGTTGCGCGTCAACCTGGGCGACTGCATCAAGGTGAATCTGAAGAACAAGATGAAGGCGAGCCGCGCGTCATTCTTCGCGCCGGGCTTGGCTTTCGATCCGAAGGACAGCCAGGGCCTGAACGTCGGCAACAACGGCGGCGATCAGACCATCGGACCTGGCGAGAGCCGCGTCTACACCTACTACGCGCATCCGGCGAACAAGGAGACGACGTCGCTGGTGTGGGACGGCGGGAACATCGTCGTCAATCCGCGCAACGGATTGTACGGGGCCATCATCGTCGGGCCGCGCGGGTCGCAGTACCGCGACCCGGTGACGGGCGCCGACATTTCCCAGAAGAACTCCTGGCGGGCGGACGTCATCGTGGACGCGAGCTTGCCGGAGAACGTGGGGAAGCGGAACTATCGCGACGTCGCCCTCTTCTTCCAGGATGAGGACAACATCATCGGCACCGCGTTCATGCCCTACGTGCAGAACGTGGCCGGTTTGACGTCGGTGAACTACCGCGCCGAACCGTACAAGTTCCGTGAAGAGCAAGGCTGCTCGCTCGGCAAGATCTTCCAGCCGTGCGTCGTGGACAAGCCCGAGGATCCGGTGACGCCTCTGATCGAGGCCCATGCCGGCGACCCGGTGCGCATCCACGTGATCGGTGCCAACAGCGAGCAGAACGGGATGTTCGGGATCGAGGGCCACGAGTGGCCGATCGAGCCCTACATGCCGGGTGCCGACATGATCAGCGTGGTGGAGTACGCCGGGTCCGAGACCCTGGATGTCTTCCTCCGCGGCGGTGCGGGCGGTCCGTATCGCCAGGTGGGCGACTTCGTGTGGTCCAATCAACGGCTGCCCTACACGCAGTCAGGGCAATGGGGCTACCTCCGTGTGTTGCCGGCCGGCGACACCCGGATCCAACCGCTGGGCGCGCCTGGTATGGGCGCCAAGCGGGCGGAGACGGAGCCCGAGCCGCAAGCCATCCCCACCGCTATGAAATAGGGCGTTGGACATGGCGTGGTAATCGATGGGGGAGCTGCCGGTCACATGGAGCTCCCCCATCGTGTTTTCACGAATTGACGATTGAATCATCGGATCATTGGTTCAATGGCTCAATTGAGCCAATGCATCAATTGAAGAAGAGGCCGGAGGAAGGACAATGATCAAATACATTGCAGCCGCCGTAGTGACGGCTTTGAGTGTAGGCGTTCCCGCCTATGCCTATGAAGAAATCACCGTGTCCGAGGGTGGCACTCTGACCGGCA
>CAZXRB010000076.1:0-17813 GCA_964642845.1 uncultured Nitrospira sp. | reverse complement strand
GCGTCTCCTCATCCGGAACGCGCGCTGCCCTGCGCCGAGCGATTGCCTGCATTGGTCCCCGGCGCCGGCCATCTCGTCCACATGCCGGCCCACCTCTATGTGCGGCTCGGCCGGTACCGTGAAGCGGCGGACCGCAATGTCCACGCCGCGTCCGTTGATCATGACTTGCTCGAGCATCGAACGCTGACCGGCCTCTACCCGACGGGCTATTATCCGCACAACGTGCATTTTCTCTGCTCGGTGCTCACGATGGAGGGGCGCAGCCGCGAGGCGATCCAGACCGCGCGGGACCTCATGACCTTGGCGCCTTGGGAGCGCGCGAAGCGGGAACCGGCGCTGGAAGAATTCACGCCCACGTTATTGTTCGCCCTCACGCGGTTCGGCCGATGGCAGGAGACGCTCACGGTGCCGGAGCCGCCGGCGGACCTGCTCTACACCAGAGCGATCTGGCATTATGCGCGAGGGCTGGCGTTCGCCGCGCTGGGGCGCTTCGATGAGGCCGTGGCGGAGCATGAGCGGTTGACGGGGCTCGCGCGGACGCTTCCCGAAGACCGGGTCGTGGGTGTGGTCTCGACCGCCGAACTGGCCAGGATCGCCGTCGATGTCTTGGCCGGCGAGATTGCGGCGCGGCGAGGGCGTCTCGAGGAGGCGTTGACTTCCCTGCGCAATGCCGCCAAGCGGGAAGACGGGCTCCGCTACTACGAACCCCCGCTGTGGCACTATCCGGTGCGCCACGCCTTGGGCGCGGTCCTGCTGGAGGCTGCGCGGCCCGCTGAAGCGGAACGAGTCTATCGCGAGGATTTGGCCCGGCATCCCGACAATGGATGGGCGCTATTCGGACTGGCGCACAGTCTGCGCGCCCAAGGCAAGCGCGAAGAGGCGGCGCTGGTCATGCAGCGATTTGAACGAGCGTGGGCGCGAGCCGATGTGTCGCTGACCGCCTCGCGGTTCTAACGGATCAAATTAGATGCTATTTGAATCTGTTGTTGCATGACGCGCCGATGCGTCGGCCTTGAGAGCAGGGATGGGCCGCTGGCGGCGGCACAGAATTGCCGCTACTGGCCGGTTGTTTACGTCCTTATCCTCAGAAAAACCTCTCGGCTGTGGATATTTTCGCGCATGACGCCGGTGAGCGCAGCGCTGGGAGCGGCGTTTCAACGATGTCAAGCCTTCTTTACCGCAGGATGGGTACATTGCTCGTTACCCCCGGCTCCGACCACAACATATGGTGGTCTGCTCGTGCCTCTACCAATGCCTAAAAAATAGGCAATTTGTTCGGGACGCCGCGCAGTCCGCATGGTCCTGCGTGCGGGCAGGAACTTGTTCACAGAGTTATCCACAGAAGGTGGGGAATGTCCATTTCCGTGCCAGGGAGACGTGCGCCAGCGGATTTTTCTACTGGGAGGGCAAAAACAATTCCAGTGCGATACCGGGGCTTGGCTGGAAATGTTCCGCGGACCAGTCAAAATGACTCCGGCCTGCTTCGTGAAGACGCGCGTGCAGCCCGGTGAGGGGGCAGGCGGATCCGCCGACGCAGCGCGCGAGATGCGGACGGTCAATCATGTCAATCATGATGACACCATGAAAGGAATTAAATTGGAATTAATTCTCCGCGCTTCTCTTGACTGCCTGCAAGCACAGGCATAAGGTGACGCTGTGGGAGGAGTTAACGCCCCGAGGGAATATGGTTCAAGAGGGGATCGAGCGCTGAGGATGGTGTGCATGCCCAGCTCGTACTGGGAAGCCTGAAGTCCTCCCAAGATCTCCGCCGTACCTACTGATCCTCGGTAGGTGCGTGCTCCTCCCACTTAATCTCCGGCGCCGGGATTCCGGACCCACCGCGTCAGTTCTTCCGCTCGCGGGATTATTTTTTCCCCAGCGTGTCCTGCAGCAGCATCTTCCATTCGTCCCGGCCGACCGCCGGCATCGTCGTGATCTGGATGTGTCCCAGCGCGGCGTTCATCACGGCGGCCTTCATCGCCGTCGCGTTGTCGGGGAATTCCCAGACCGCCACGACGTCGTACTCGCCCAGGCAATAGTAGGCTTGCACGAGATGGCCGCCGAGCGCCTGCGCGTTCTTCTTCACCATGTCCGCGCGCTCGATGCCCTTCTCTTTCATCGTCTGCAATCCGTGCGGCGTGAATTTGACGAGGCTGACGTAGGTCTGCATGGCGGCACCTCCTTGGCAAGACGTGGAGGACAAGGACGGATGGCAGGGAAATCTTAGGAGCGTTCGACCTGCGATACAAGAGGGACCGGTCGGAGGCGCGCGCAGGCGCCCTCTTCGCCGCCCAGACCTCGTTGCCTCGCCGCGCATTTTGTGATACCACGTCCCAGCTTCTGCACAGCCACAATGTGAGAGGGTGAATGTCGAACCACAAAGGATCCGCTCGGGCCTCCGCCGCTTCGCCACGCGCCGCCAGCTCCGCCGCACCAGCCGCCGCCCGCAAGACCGCCGCCTCGCCTCCGCCCGTCACCGCGGTGGAAATGGGCGCGCGCCAGCGGGAAATATCCGTGTCGGAATTCTTCACGAAGAACCGGCACCTGCTCGGCTTCGATAATCCGCGCAAGGCGCTGCTCACCTGCGTCAAGGAAGCCGTGGATAACGCGCTCGACGCCTGCGAAGAAGCCGGCATTCTCCCGGACGTCACCGTGCGACTGGAAGTGATGCCGACCGGAGGCGGCACGCCGCCCGCCAGCCAGGCCACGCGCTTTCGCGTGACCGTGCGGGACAACGGGCCGGGCATCGTGCGCCAGCACATCCCGCGCATCTTCGCGAAGCTGCTGTACGGCTCGAAGTTCCACCGGTTGCGCATGAGTCGCGGCCAGCAGGGAATCGGCATCTCCGCCGCCGGCATGTACGGGCAATTGACCACCGGCAAGCCGGTCACGATCATCTCGCGCACGGGCCCCCGGGCCGCGGCGCATTTCTTTGAAGTGCAGATCGACACGAAAAAGAACGAGCCGTTGGTCCATGAGAACAAGCAGATCGAGTGGGACCAGCCGCAGGGCACGGAAGTCACGCTGGAGGTGGAAGGCAAGTATCAGAAAGGCCGCGCGTCGGTGGACGAGTGGCTGGAGCAGACGTCGATCGCCAACCCGCACGTGCGCCTGATCTACCGGACGCCGGAGGGCGAGACGAAGGAGTATCCGCGGACCTATCATGAATTGCCGGCCGCGCCGCGCGAGATCAAGCCGCATCCCTACGGCATCGAGTTCGGCATGTGGCTCAAGATGCTGCAAGACACCAAGAGCCACACGCTGGCCGGCTTCCTCGCGACCGATTTCTGCCGCGTCTCTCCGCAACTGGCCGAGGAGATGTGCAAAGCCGCCAAGGTCTCCCCCGGCATGAAGCCGCGAGACCTCAAGGGCCATGCGGCCGAGACGCTGTATCAGACGATCCAGCAGACGAAGATCATGGCGCCGCCGACCAATTGCATTTCGCCCATCGGCGAAAAGGCCATCCTGGCCGGCCTGTACAAGCAGATCAAAGGCGAGTTCTACACGGCGGTCACGCGGCCGCCGGCCGTATATCGCGGCAATCCCTTCATCATCGAAGCGGGGCTCGCCTACGGCCACCGCCCGGAAGATCAGGCCACGCCTCAGCGGCCGGCGCTGCCGAAGGCGGAAGGGGAGGGAGAGGACCAGGAATCGGAGCTGGCGCGCGTGATCCGCTACGCGAACCGGGTGCCGTTGCTCTACCAGCAGTCGGCCTGCGCCACCTTCAAGGCCGTCGTGGGCACGAGTTGGAAGAACTATGGAGTCGCGCAATCGCGCGGCGCCTTGCCGGCCGGTCCGATGGTGATCTTCGTGCACATGGCCTCGGTCTGGGTGCCCTTCACCAGCGAATCGAAAGAGGCGATCGCGGATTACGACGAAATCCAGAAAGAGATCACGCTGGCCCTCCGCGAATGCGGCCGTCGGCTGGGTCTCTTTTTGCGGCGGCGCGAACGGGCGGCCAGCGAGTATCGACGCCGCAATATCTTCGAGTTGTATATTGAAGAGGTAGTGGAGGCCTGCAACCGGCTGAAGGGCGGCAAGTTGCCCAAGGAAACGCTCAAAGCGCAGTTGCAGAAAATCGCCGCCTCGCGCACCGGCGGGCTCAAGACCGACGAAGCGCTCGGCAAGGCGGGCGGCGGGCCGGAAGGGCTGCCGCATTCCATTATTGTGACGGCCGAGGGCATTGAAGGCGACGTGGCGGTGCCCGAGCACCCGGATGGCGATACGGCGGCCGCCATGGTGGAGACGCCGGAACTCCCGACCGACGCCGCTCCGAGCGGCGACCGGGCGACCGGTGCCGGCACGCGAGCGCGCCCGCACAAGGCCGGGCAAATGGCGCTGTTTGCGGAGACACCGAATCAGAAGCCGCCTCGCAAACCGGCTCGGAGGCCCAAGCGGACGGCGGCCGGAGGAAAGAAGTAAGCACACATGGCCACCAAACCCAAAAAACCCACTGCGGTGGAAAAGAAACTCGTGGGACTGGCGGATACGGTCATCACCGCCGCCGAGCGCGCCAAGGATCCCACGTTCGCGATCCCGATCCGCGCCCTCTCCAACGTCTCGTTCAACCCGCGGAAAGGCCTGATCGAGATGGGCCCCCGGAAGCAGGCGCGGTCGTTTTTCAACGTCGGCATGGCGAAGAAATTCATGCAGACGGTCCTGGTCGCGGACGCGCTCGCCGAGCTGCAGCGGGCCGACCTGACCACGTCGTTGCGCGAAATCTATTACCGCACGAAACACACGATCCAAGACTCGCACGAGAACACCTTCGATACGCAGGATGAATCGGATCCGGTGATCGAGGATCTGGAGGTCTCGCTCGCCGCGCTCCGCGAGGAGCTGCACGTGCGCGCGGAGAACAGCGGCAGCATCGTCGGTCCGGTCGTCTTCGATCGGGTGGATTGCTCCAAGCTGGGCAAGGGCGGCTATTCCGTACCGTCCATCGTGGAGCCCGAGTATCTGGAGATCCGCCGCTGCACGGCCGATTTCGTGCTGCTCGTCGAAAAGGGCACGCAATGGAACCGGCTGTCGGAAGACAAGTTCTGGCGGCGGTACAACTGCATCCTCTTGACCGGCAACGGCCAGCCGCCGCGCGGGGTACGCCGCCTGGCGCGCCGCCTCCACGAGGAGCATCGCCTGCCGGTGTACGTGCTGGTCGACAACGATCCCTGGGGCTATTACATCTATTCCGTCGTGAAGCAGGGCTCCATCAATCTCGCGTTCGAGAGCCAGCGCATGGCCATTCCCAAGGCGAAGTTCATGGGGTTGTCCAGCGCCGACCCCGAGCGCTATGGCTTGCCGCGCAACGTCGGTATCAAATTGAACGAGAAGGACATTGCGCGCGCGAAAGAATTGATGAACTACCAATGGTTCCAGAAGCCGGCCTGGCAGGCGGAGATCAAGCGCATGCTCACAAGCGGGCTGAAGTACGAGCTCGACGCCCTGGCCAACAAGGACTTCCAATATCTCACGAAAAAATACCTGCCGCGGAAACTGCAGGAGCGGGACTGGTTGGACTAGAGCGGTCTTCCTGGGCCTCTTCCCAGTAGCTCGGATGGCCGGCAACTCCCTATCGTGGCGGCATGAGCTCCGCCGCGCCCTCCTACCGGCTGCGCTTCGTCCGAGATCGCGCGCCCCACATGCCGTCGCGGGTCTTGGGCAAGACCGGGATCGAATTGCCGATTCTGGGATTCGGCACGGGCGCATCCGGCCAGCGACTCCGTCGGCATGACGCGGTGCGCCTCTATGAACGGGCCTTTCAAGAGGGCGTCACCTATTTCGACACCGCGCCGGAGTTTGCCGGATATGGCAAGGCGCAGGAGCAGTTGGGGCAGTTCCTGCCGTCCGTGCGCCCGGAGATCTTCTTGGTGACGAAATGTTTCGAACCGGACGGGGAGCGGGCGTTGCGCCTGTTGGAGCGCAGCTTGCGCGAGCTCCGCACCGACTACGCCGATCTGGTGTTCGTGCACAGTGTCGGCGACGATAAGATGGACCCCCGGCTCGTCTTCGGCAAGGCGGGGACCTATGCGGCGCTCATGAAAGCCAAGTCGCTGGGCCTCACGCGCTTCGTGGGACTCTCCGGCCACAGCCGCCCGGCGAGGTTCGTGAACGCCATGCGGCACGTCGACATCGACGTGCTGCTGAACGCGGTGAACTTCGCCGACCGCTACACGTACCATTTCGAAGACCAGGTCTGGCCCGTCGCCGCGCGCGCCGACATCGGGCTCATCGCGATGAAAGTCTACGGCGGCGCGCGACATCCCGCGCCCGCGGCGCTGAGCCATTGCCGGATGCCGGCGGACTATCTCGACGTCGCCTTCCGTTACGCCTTGAGCCAGCCGCGGGTCGCCTGCGCCGTCATCGGCATGGCGACGCCGCGCGAGCTGGCCGACAATCTGCGGCGCGCCCGCGGCTTTTCGCCCTTGTCTTCCGGCGAAGCCGGGCGGCTTCGCGATCTCGGCCGTCTCCTCGCGCACCAGTGGTCGGACCATTTGGGTCCCGTCGCCTGAGTCCACCCATCCGCGGCGAACATTTTTGGCCCTTGCGACTTTTCCTGAAATCGTTACAATGCGCCGCTCGGTCGCCATGGTGTGGTGCGGGCGATGCAGTTGCGACGGGGTGAACCGTCCTGCCTTTCATTCCTTCTGAAGATTGCGAACGGTGACGAGGACATTCGTTGTTGACTGACGGCTCCGGCCTGCTCCGCCCGGTGCGGCCCTCTTCGGCCCACAGCCTCCCTCCATGGACGGCGCCGCTGCGCGACTGGCAGAGGCGGGCGCTGGCGGCCGTGCTGACTCACCGGAGCGCCGATTTTCTCGCCATGGCCACGCCGGCGGCGGGGAAAACGCGCTTTGCGCTGCGCGTGGCGCACGAGTTCATGCGCACAGGGGCGGCCAGCCGGGTGCTCGTCGTCTGTCCGACGAATCATCTCCGCACGCAATGGGCCCGGGCGGCGGGAACGATCGGCTTGCAGCTCGATCCCGCCCTCACCAACGAGCAGGGCCGCGAAGCCGCGGATTACCATGGCGCCGTGGTGACCTACCAGCAGGTGTGTCTGGCGCCCGCTCTGTTCCAGCGGGGCTGTCTCGGCAAGAAGACGGTGGTGATCCTGGACGAGTTGCACCATGCGGGTGACGGCAAACACTGGGGCAAGGCATTGCGCCGGGCGTTCGAGCCGGCCGCGTTTCGCTTGATCCTCTCGGGGACACCCTTTCGATCCGACAACGATCCCATTCCGTTCGTGCGCTACGAACAGGGCGAGAGCCAGGCGGACTTTGCCTACGGCTACCCCGAGGCCATCAGGGACCAGGTCTGCCGGCCGATCGTCTTTCCCAGCTACGAAGGCGAGCTCACCTGGCTCTCGGAGGGCCGCGAGCACACCGCGACGTTCGAGGACGGGCTCACCTTCGAGCGGCAGCGGGAGCGGCTCAAGACGGCGCTGCTGCAGGAGAGTTGGCTGGGGCCGGTGATCGCCGATGCCCATGCGCAACTCACCCGCCTCCGCCAACAGGAACAACCGGACGCCGGAGGACTCATCGTCAGCATGGATCAGGAGCATGCCCGCTGGGTCGCCGATTTGGTGGGCAGGATCACCGGCGCCCAGGCGGCCGTCGCCGTGTCCGACGATCCCGCGGCCTCCCGGACGATTGAGGCGTTCGCCGGGAACCGGCAGCGGCAATGGCTGGTGGCGGTGAATATGGTGAGCGAAGGGGTCGACATCCCGCGCTTGCGCGTCGGGGTCTACGGCACCAACGTGCTGACCGAGATGTATTTCCGCCAGGTCGTCGGTCGCTTCGTGCGGATGCAGGACCACGTGCCCAAGCCGCAGCGGGCATGGCTCTATCTGCCGAAAGATCCGATCCTCGTGCACTACGCCAGACAGATCAAAGCCGAACGCGATCACGTGTTGGAAGACGTCATGCCGGCCGGCCAACGGGATTTGTTCGGCCGCGTGACGGTCTCCGTCAAGGAGTATGCGCCGCTCCACGCCGTCGCGCGCGTCGATTCGCTGATCGGCGAAGACGAAGGGCGGGCGGAAGGAGAGGCGGCCGCGTCGGACCCGCCGGTCTCGCTCCACGACCGCAAACGGGAGTTGCGGGACCTGCACCGGCTGCTGGTGGGGTCGGTCGCCCGGATCACCGGCATCGACCATCGGCGGTTGAATGCGGAATTGATCGCCCGCACCGGCAGCCGCGTCGATCAAGCGACGGTCGAGCAGCTTCAGAAACGCATTCACCTGTTGGAGCGCTGGCGCGACCGTGGCTACGACGGCAAGCGCTGAGGCGGCGGCTGCGCCGCCGCGCGGCTAGCTGGGCGGCAGCATGAGATAGAGGCCGACCACGATGATCGGCGCCGTCACGTACATGGCGGTCTTGCCGAACGTGTCGTAGACGCCGTAGATGAGGATCGCCCCCATGAAGCTGAAATACATCCCTCCGATGCCGCGATAACTGGAGCTGTGTTCAGCCGCGAGCGCGAGGGTGGGAGAGGCGAGGATGAGTCCTGCCAGCATGGTGGTGATGCGGGTCATGGGAGCTCCTTCCGGATGTGTGGGTGAAGTGCAGGGTGGCGGACGCCTCATCGAGGGCACGGCACAGGCCCTGGCGGAGAGGCCTCCCGCAAGGGCGTCGGGTCTCGGGGCATCGATGCCGGAACGGACGGGGCTCAGCACGGTATCACAGAACACCTCTTGTCAGGCGGGAGCCGCCATGCTGCGCCTTCCTGCGGAGGAAGTCAATTGGCGGTTCTTGGGGATCGCCTAGTAGGCGAGCACATGCAACAGACGATAGGGTGAGGACATGCAAAGACGAACGATCCTCGGACTCTTCGCCGTGGCAGTGACGTTCACTTCGATGGCGGGATCCGCCGGCGCCGCCGATGAGCCGCCTGGACCGCCGCCCCTGCCGAGTCCCGCTCCGCCTTCGGCCGAGCCTCCACGGGCCGAGCCGCCGCCGAGCACGACGGACCCCGGCATGGTGAAGACGCCGGAGATCACCGGACCGCCTGAATCCGTCGTGACGCCGCCGGTGGTGGACCCGCGCATGGCGGTGAATCCCGAGCAGCCGGACACCACTCAACCTCCACGGGAAGGCCCGGCGCCCACGCCGCCCGCGCCGGCTCGGTAACGCCATGCCGATGCGCACCGAGCACCGTCAAAGCTGTGCAGATGGCGGGATGCCACGTGCAGCGAGATTTTTACGGCACCGCGGATGGCCGATGGGTGTGCCAGGGCACGATCGAGTGCGGGATCGAGGAGGGCCGACGGAGCCGTTCATTCGTGACGCGCACCTGCGCGACCCGTGAAGAGGCGGAAGAAGACGCTCTGCGCACGGCGGCCGGCCTGCTGGGCAACAATGTCGATCGGGCTACGTCGCGCGTGACGAAGGGGGACGGCATCCGCCGTCACGGCAAAGGAGGATGATCGATGCCGACGATCGGGCAGACTATTCCCGACGGAACGTTCCAGGCCTATTCTCGAAACGAGATCCAGCCGATTACGCTGCAGAGTTATCGCGGCCGCTGGCTCGTGCTGGTCTTCTATCCGGGCGACTTCACCTTTATTTGCCCCACCGAGCTGGAAGACCTGGGCTCCCTGTACGGCGAATTTCAAAAGCTCGACGCCGAAGTGCTCGGCGTGAGCACCGATTCGGTCTACGTCCACAAGGCCTGGCACGACACGTCGCCCTCGATCAAAGGATTAGCCTTTCCGATGGTGGCCGATCCCGGCGGCCGGTTGGCCCAGCGGCTGGGCGTGTATCTGCATCAGGAGGGCGTCGCGCTGCGCGGGAGTTTCATCTTCGATCCGGACGGCAGGCTGTGCGCGTACGAAGTGCACAACAATGCCATCGGCCGCAACATGGAAGAGCTGCTCAGAAAATTACACGCGGCCGCATTCGTGCGGGAGAACGGCGGCGTGGAAGTCTGCCCGGCGAAATGGAAGCCCGGGGCGCGCACGCTGAAGCCGAGTCTGGACCTGGTGGGGAAAATCTGAGGCGACAGGAACGCCGAGCAGCCCGATCCGTCCATCGGTGGCACGAACAGCGCCACGTCCCGTCCCGACACGCCGCCGACTGTGAACAATCTCACGGGCACCGGCGGCTCGGGCGACCACACCGGCCAGTAGGGAATCCCTCAATAAATATGGTAATCTCCCGCTCCGATGCGGATCTTTGTCCTCGGGGTGGGAGCCACCGGCTCACTCTTGGCCACGTTGCTGGCCCGCCGGGGACATCAAGTCTCGTGCGGCGATCGCGATCCTGAGCGGGCGGCGCGGTTCCTCGGCCCCCGGTCCGGAATGCCGGTGCAGACGGTCAACGCGCGCGACGTCTGGAGCATCGTCAAGGCCGCCCGCGGCGCGCATCTCCTCGTCAACACCTGCCCATCCGTCGTCAACAAGATCGTCCTGCGCGCGGCGCTGCGTCTGCGGTGCCATTACCTCGATACGGCCGCGCATCTGAGCGGTCGCCCCGGCCGGGCGGAGCAGTTGTCTTTTGCGGATCGTTTCGCGATGAAGCGCCGGACCGCGCTCATCATGGCGGGCGTGGCGCCCGGCCTCACCAACCTGCTCGTGGCGGCGGCCGCGGACGCGCTCGATGTCGTGGATGTGGTGCGGATCCGGCTGTACGAATCGACCGAGAGCGCGAACCCGGTCTCGCAATGGTGCGCGGAAGTCTCCTTCCAGGAAGCGATGGCGCGTCCGTGGCTCTATCGCGACGGGCATTTCACCGTTGGCCCTCGATTCGGGGAACGGGAGCTGTTTCAGTTTCCCCCGCCGATCGGTCGCGTGGGCGTGGCGCTGGCGGCTCAGGATGAGGTGGCCACCGTCCCGCACGTGATTCCGCTTCGTGCGATGGACGTCAAGATCGGCGGGCCCGACATGGAGCGGCTGAGGCGCTGGTACCGGCAGGGGCGCCTGCGAAAGTCCCGCGGCCCCTCCGTCGCGCTCTTTCCGCGGACGCCGACCCCTGCGACAGTCGATCGGCTGGTCCAGCGCGGCATTCTGCGCAACGCGCGCTTTGCCGCCGCGGTGATCGTCGAAGGGCGGTCGGGACAGCGTGACATACGGATCCGATGGGACGCCCTGTTCCCGAGTCTCTTTCAGCTGCATCGGCTGGGACAGCCGCGCTCGCCCATTGCCTGGGCCACGGCGCACATGGCCGCGCTCTTCGTCAAACATTTTCCTCAGGGCCTCGCCGGCGTCTATGCGCCGGAAGCGTTGCCGGTCGCCGTCCGGACGGCCGTGCTGCGCGATGCGCGGCGGCAGGGCGTTCGTCTGGCGCGGCGAGTGACGACGGTGCAAGCCGAATCGTGACGAGGCTCCAGGCGATTCCTTGCGCGACCTTCGAGGCAGGTGCTAAGATCGGGCACCGATCGGCCAGGAGTCACGGTATGCCCAATATCACGTTGCTGGTGTCGCCGAGCTGCGGGGCCTGTCCCTCGGCGAAAAGCCTGTGGAAGCAGTTGCGGGTCAAGTACAGTTTCTCGTATCGGGAAGTGGACATCACGACGCCGGACGGTCAGGAACTGGCCACCCGGCACGCCGTCCGCGCGGTGCCTGCGACGATCATCGACGGCCGGCTCACGTTCGTGGGCGTGCCGAGCCGCGAAAGCGCCGAGAAGGCCTTGCAACTCAAACTGAAACCCCGCGAGTAAGGAACGACGCCTTCCGATGATGTCCGATGACGACGATTTTGAGCTCCCGGTCCTCCCCATGGTGGATAAAGGGCCTCCGCCGGATTGTCCCATCTGCGGCGACCCCATGTCGTTCATCGACGGCGACTGGGCCTGCGTCGACTGCAACGGCGAATTGCTGGGCCCGGAGACGGGATAGAAACGGTCATTAGTTATTGGTCAATGGTCACGTGGCGCCACGTCCCGCTCGGTGCGGTCACGACTGCTGGCCGATGACCGATGACGAGTGACCTTCATGCTCCAGGTCGTCACCGGACGATTCCATCCGCATCTCGAAGCGTCGCTCGTTGATCACATCCGCCGGGCCAAGGCCGCGGACCCCTGGGCTCCGATCGCGGTCCTGGTTCCCTCCCAACCGCTCGTCCGCCATCTGGCGCGCCTGCTGGCGATCGAACATCGGCTCTCGCTGCTCAATCTCCATCTCCTCACGTTTCACCAAGTGGCCCTGCGCCTGGCGGCCGAGGCGGGCAACCGGGCCCCCGGTGCGCCGGCGGTTCAGGTTGTCGACGACATCTTTTTCGAGCAACTCGTGCGCCATCTCGTCCGCAGCCGGCTCTCCGGGCTGACGCCGCTCCAGCAGATCGGCCATTCCTCGGGAACCTGGGGCGCCTTGTGGTCCACGATCCGGGATCTCAAGGACGCGGGCGTCGATCCGGCCGCCGCGCTGCGCGCGGTGGACGAAGGCTGTTTCGGCGGCGAGGACCGCGCGTGGCTGGCGGCGCTGTTCTCCCTGCATGCCGCCGTGCGCGAGGCAGGCCGGGCCCTGTCGGTCGGGACGGCGGACGACCTGGCCGAGTCCGTCACGCCGCTCGTGTCCCAGTCGGCGTGGCTCGGCAGTCTCACACAGGTCTTCTACTACGGCTTCTACGATCTGACGCAGGTGCAGCTGTCGCTCTTCGAAGCGGTCGCGAAGACCGCGCCGACCACGCTGTTCTTTCCTCTCGATGACGGGCCGTCGTTCCAGTTTGCGCGGCGTTTTTTCGAGCGGGCGATCGAGCCGCTCGCGCCGGGGGCCGACCATATCAGGCGGTTGGACACGGCCTCCCGCACCAGGGCAGGCGGCCCCTCGCTGACCGCACGGAGCGTCGTCGGCGCGGAAGAAGAACTGGCCGCCACCTGCCGCCACATCCTCGATCTGGTGGAGACCAACGGCTATCGCTGGGAAGACATCGGTGTCGTTGCCCGGACGATGGATCCCTATCGGACCGCGTTGCGCGGGGTCTTCGCGCGGCACCGTATTCCGCTGGCCACCACGGCGGGCCGCCCCCTGATCCAGGAGCCGCTGTGCAAGATCCTGCTGCAGCTCGCCGCGCTGCCCATACAGGACTACTACTGCGCGACGATGTTGGACGTCGTCACGTCGCCGCTCTATCGGAGCCGCCACTGCGGCGAGGCGCCGGCCTCTCATGCGAGACCCGATCTCTGGAAGCTGCTCGTGCCGGCCCTGCACATTACGAGAGGACCCGAGGAATGGGAGCGCCTGGACCAGGCGAGCCGCGCGGCGCTCGCGATTGAGGCGGGAGAGGAGGAGAGCCGGCGTGGGCCGGTGGATGTGCCGCCGGAGGTCATCCGCCTCCTCTGGCTGGTGGTGTCCGAGTTGATGACGGAAACGGCTGGGTGGCCCGCGCGCGGTACCGTCGCGCAACACCTCGCCTCGTTTCGGGAAACGCTGGAGCGGCATCTCTCCCGGCCTTTGGACACAGATGAGCCGGACGGCGCGCATGCCACCCTGGTGTGGGACCGGCTCGACGGCGTGTTTCACACGCTCGTCCAGCTCGACACCATCGGCGACCAGATCACGTGGGCGGAATTCGTCGAGCTGCTGACCCACGTGCTCGAACGGACCAGCGTGCCGATCGAGCCCACCGAGCACCGCGGCGTCGCCGTGCTGGACGCCATGGCGGCGCGGGGGCTGCGGTTCAACGCACTCTTCGTTCTGGGACTCAACGACAAGGTGTTTCCCCGCTACATCCGCGAGGACCCGTTTCTGCGCGACCGGCATCGCCGCGTCCTGGACGAGACGTTGGGCTTCAAGATCGACGAGAAACTGGCCGGCTATGACGAAGAGGCCCTGCTGCTCACGCTGCTGCAGCAGGCGGCGAGCGAGCGGCTGATCCTGTCGTATCAGCGAGCCGATGAGCAGGGGCGCCAGCTGACCCCTTCGCCCTATGTTGCCGCGGCCGCGCGGCTCTGTGCCGTGGACGAGGTCTCCGTGGAATCCGTCCCGCGCCGGCTCACCGATCGGGTCGCGCAGAAACCGAGCCTGCGGCCCTTCCTGCCTCCGGAGGATCTTTCTCTGTGGCTCACATTGACGGGACAGGACGCCGCCGCATGGCTGCAGGCGACGGGGCGGGATGCCGGCTCGTTCCGCCGGGGGCGGGACGCCGTCGAGCGGCTCGACGAGGATCGCTTTTTCGTGGCCGAGTACGATGGAATGACCGGTGACTTGCCGGACTACTGGACCCGTTTGGAGGAACGCGGACTCGCGCCCACGCCGTTGGAGCGCTATGCTCGCTGTCCCTTCCAGTATTTCATGGCCGATGTGCTGCGTCTCGAGCCGGTCCGGCACGTGCCGAGCGCCGAGATCGATCCGGCGTTGATGGGCGTCGTCTGTCATGCGGCGCTCCGCCGGTGTTACGAGCAATTGATCCCGATGGGCTGGCCCACCGAACCGGTGACCGACGATACGGTCGAATGGTGCATCTATACCGCGGTCGCCCAGGCCGCCGGTGAGCATGAAGCGCGCCACCGGACCGGGCATTATGTGCTCTGGGAATTGGCCAAAGACGCGATCGTCGAGCTGATCGCTGCGGCGGTGGATGCCGACGAGGCGGCGTACGCGGACGAGCCGTTTGTCCCGGTCGCCTTCGAAGTGGAGGCGGACGGACGATTGCCGCCGCTCGGCGACGGCGCGCCGCCGCTGAAGATCCGCGGCCGCGTGGACCGCGTCGACCGCCAGGCGCCGGGCGAGCGGCTCCGCGTCATCGACTACAAGCTCAAACTGGGCGCGTCCGGCAAGCCGGAAGACCGCAATCTGCTGCAGGCCGCGATCCGGGGATATCGGCTGCAGCCGCCGCTCTATGCCTGCCTGGAACTCCCACCCGGCCGCCGGCCGCCCGCGCAGGTGCAGCTCCTCTATCTGGCGCCGCGCTGGCCGGTTCCCATCGTGCGCGCCGTCTTCGAGGCGGCCCTGTGGGCCGGCGAGTCGGGCGCGCGCATACGGGACACCCTCCGGCTGGTGATCGACGGCATCCGGGCCGGCCGGTTTTTCATTCTGCCCGACGGGTACTGCGATGCCTGCGATTTTCGCGTCACCTGCCGGCGCGACCATCTCCCGAGCTGGCTGCGGGCCTATCGGGCCGCGGAGCCGAAGCGGCTGCGCGCGCTGCGCGCGCAGAAGGTGACGCATGAGTAGCGTGGGCGCCATTCCCGACCGGCAGCAACGCGAGCTGGCGGAGACGACGTTCGATCGCAATGTGGTGGTGGTCGCGGGCGCCGGCACCGGCAAGACGACGCTGCTCGTGAACCGGCTGCTGCATCTCTTGATGAAAGAGCCGGACCCGGTCCCCGTCACGCGCCTGGTCGCCCTCACCTTTACCAACAAAGCCGCGACGGAGATGAAGGTCCGCTTGCGGGACCGGTTGTGGGGGTTGGTGAGGCCGGAGGCGGAGCAGGCCCGTCCGGCGGACGGCGGCGCGGTGTCGGCGCAGGACTTGCGCGGGCGCTATCACCTCTCCGCCGAGGCCCTCGCCGCGCGCGCCGAGGCCGCGCTCCAAGATCTGGACAAGGCGCAGATCGGCACGCTGCACAGTTTTGCCGCCCACCTGCTGCGGCTTCATCCGCTCGAAAGCGGCGTCGACCCGGCGTTTCAAGAAGACGACGGCTCCCGGTTCGACGAACATTTCACAGCGGCGTGGGACCTGTGGGTCGACCGGGAGTTGAGCCGCCGCGGCGCGCACCACGGCCTGTGGCGGGGATTGTTGCGGCATGTCACGGTGGAGGACCTGTGTGCCTTCGCCCGGGCCCTGTGCAGCGAGCTGGTGGATCCCGCCCTGCTCCATGAGCAATTGGAGAAGCCGGGCTGCGAGCCGCTCGCCGTGGAGTGGCTGACGGAGCTGCGGAATCAGGCGCAGCGGCTGCTCGCCGCTCATGACCGGCCCAAGCGCCGCAAGATCGAGCAGATGCTGGCGGCCACCCTCGCCCTGCTCGAACGGCTGCTGGACCAAGGTCCGTCCGCCCTGCCAACGTGGCCGTTGGAAGAGCGTGCAGTGCTCGCGAAGGACGTCGGCACCCAGGTCGCCGGCTGGGAGCCTGACGACTTCCAGGAAGCCACACGTCTCATCAAGACGGCGCAGGCGTGTCTTGATGTTGACCCGCATTTCTTCAAGCAGGCCTTGAGCCTGGTCCTGCCCTTTGTCAGGGAGGTGCGCCACGCGTTTGTCCAGCAGGGATGGTTGTCGTTCGACGGCCTCTTGGTCCGCGCGCGCCGGCTGCTGCGCGAGCATCCGGCGGTGCGGGAGCGAATCAAGCAGGACTATCGCGCCATTCTCGTGGACGAGTTCCAGGATACGGATCCGGTGCAGTACGAGATCATTCTCGCGGTGGCGGAGCGGCTCGGCACTCAGGCGGCGGACTGGAAGGACATGGCGCTCGAGCCGGGCAAGTTGTTTATCGTGGGCGATCCCAAGCAGTCGATCTATGCCTTCCGGCGCGCCGACATCGAAGCCTTCGACCGTGTCGTGGAGAAGATTGCGGCGGATCACGGAGCGATCCACACGCTGACGACGAATTTCCGCAGCGACGCCGCGGTGCTGGAGCCAGTGAACGATCTGTTCGATCGGGTGTTCGAACAGCGGCCGCGCGTGCAGCCGGCCAACGTCCGCCTCGCGGTCCGCCCCAACCGTCGGCCGGCGTCCGTCGATCCCGGGGTGCGGCTGCACGTCGTCGGTCCGTCCGGTGCGGAGCCGTTCGACTCGGTGGAAGCCACGCGGGCCGAGGCGGAAGCCCTGGCGCAGTGGCTGCGGGAGGATCTGCTGGCGGGTCCCGCGATGAAGCCGGGTCATGTTGCGCTGCTCTTCCGCAAGTTGACGCAGGCGGAGGTTTATCTCGACGCGCTGCGCCGGCACGGTCTGTCCTATGTCATCGAGGGGGAAAAGCATTTCTATCGCCGGCAGGAAGTCATCGATCTCATCAACCTGCTCCGCGTCCTGGACAACCCCCATGACGCGATCGCGCTGGCCGGGGTGCTGCGCGGGCCGTTGGGCGGACTGACGGACCGGGAACTCTACGACGTGCGCCGGGCCGGGTGGTTCGATTATCGGGAATTCCGGCGTCTTGAAGCGGCCAGCCGGCCCTACGCCGCGCCGGTGCGCCGGCTGTACGAACAGCTCGACGTCCTTCATCGGGATATTGCGGCCCTGCCGTTGGCCGACGCGATCCAGCGGATCTTCGATCAGGTGCCGCTGCTCGACCTTGCCGCCGCGTCGCTGCATGGGGAACAGGCGGTCGCCAATCTGCTGAAGGCGAAGCACACGGCGGCGGCGCTGGCCGAGCGCCCGCATCTCACGCTGAGCAGGTTCGTCGAGCTCATGGTGGGCCGCTTGGACGAGCAGCCTGACGAAGCGGAAAGCCCGCTGGTGGAGGAGTCGCAGGAAGCCATCCAGGTCCTGACCATCCATAAGGCGAAAGGGTTGGAGTTCCCCGTCGTGGTGCTCCCGGGCCTCCATCAGGGGCAGGGGAACGGACGGGAGCGCTCGCTGCCCGTCGTCTCCTACGATTGGTCGAGCGGGACCTACGGCCTCTCGCTCGGCGGCCGCCGCACGTTCGGCTCGGTGCTCATCCAGGAGAAATCGTCATGGCGGGAAGAAGCGGAGCGCCGGCGCGTGTTGTACGTCGGCATGACGCGCGCCAAGGAATTGCTCGTGCTGTCAGGCGGCCTGACGGCGCGAGCCCATCGCGACACGGTCTTGGGCCTGCTTCAGGAAGTCGCCGAAGGGGAAGTGGGCGCCGCGTCGACGAGCGCGCTCACGATCGGGCGGAGCACCATCCCGCATCGGTTGGTGACGGCGCCGGAGCGCAAACGTCCGCGGCGGGAGGCCGCGGACACCACCGGCCCGCCCATC
>CAZXRB010000075.1:799-17844 GCA_964642845.1 uncultured Nitrospira sp. | reverse complement strand
AAGCGGCTGGTCGAGCACAAGAAGGACGTCGTCATCCTGCTGGACAGCATCACGCGCCTGGCGCGGGCGTACAATACGATCGCGCCGCCGAGCGGGAAGGTGCTCTCCGGCGGGTTGGACTCCAATGCCCTGCAGCGGCCGAAGCGGTTCTTCGGCGCCGCGCGCAACATCGAGAACGGGGGCAGCTTGACGATCATGGCGACCGCGCTGGTGGACACCGGCAGCCGCATGGACGACGTGATTCTCGAAGCATTCAAGGGCACCGGCAACATGGAAGTGCACTTGGATCGCCGCTTGGCCGACAAGCGCATCTTCCCGGCCATCGATATCAGCCAGTCCGGCACCCGCAAGGAAGAATTGCTGGTGGACAAGGATCGGCTCAACAAGATGTGGATTTTGCGCAAGGTTCTGAGCCCCCTGGGCACCATGGAAGCCATGGAATTCCTCATGGACAAGATCCAAGGCACCAAGACCAACCAGGAGTTCCTGCAATCCATGAATCGCTAAACGACACGCTTGTTTCTTCGCCCGCTGTTCGGTAAAGTGTGCCGCTTCCGGCGTGGGGCCGGAGCCGTCAGCGTAAGGAGTGAGAGGTCATGCAGAAGGGGATCCATCCAGTGTATCGGGAAGCCACAGTGCACTGCGCCTGTGGCAATTCCTTCAAGACGCGCAGCACGATCGGCGACATCAGCGTCGACATCTGTTCCAGCTGCCATCCCTTCTTCACCGGGACGCAGAAGATCGTCGACACCGAAGGGCGGGTCGAACGGTTCAAGAAGAAATACGCGAAGAAGGGCAAGTAGCCACCCCGACGGCCATAAGAAGAGACCCTGCTTCGCTGCCGGAGCAGGGTCTTTTTGTTTTTTCTGCGATCAGAGAACGGTCCTGCGGCATAATCAGGGCGTGCGAACATGGAAACGGTCTTACTGAAAAAGTGGGAGTCCTTGGCGTCTCGGTTCCACGAGCTGACCGACCAGCTTATGGATCCCTCCGTCGCCGGCCAGCCCGCGTTGCTCCGCAAGCTCACGAAAGAGCGCGCGGAGCTGGAACCGGCGGCCACGCTGTTCGAGACCTATCGCGGCTACACCAAACAGCTGGAGGAGGCGGCACAAATTCTGGCCGATCCCGGCGCCGGCGCGGAGCTGCACCGTCTGGCCGCCGAGGAAAAAGCGGAACTCGAGCGCCAGCTCAGCGACGTGGAAGAGCAGGCTAAGGGGCTCCTCATCCCGAAAGATCCCCGCGACGAGAAAAATCTGGTGCTCGAAATTCGGGCGGGGACGGGCGGCGAGGAAGCGGCGTTGTTCGCGGGTGAGCTCTTTCGGCTCTATGCGAAATATGCCGAGAAGAAAGGCCTGAAAGTCGATACCGTGGAGGCGAGCGAGACCGGCATCGGCGGCTACAAGAACATCGTGGCCCTGATCGAGGGCAAGGGCGCCTACGGCCATTTCAAATATGAGGCGGGGGTGCACCGGGTTCAGCGCGTGCCGGTGACGGAGGCCAGCGGCCGCATCCATACCTCCACCGTCACGGTCGCGGTCATGCCGGAGGTCGATGAAGTGGACGTCCACATCGATCCTAAGGACCTGCGCATCGATACCTTCTGCTCGTCCGGGGCGGGCGGGCAGAGTGTGAACACCACCTATTCGGCGGTGAGAATCACCCATATCCCGACGGGCGTGGTGGTGAGCTGTCAGGACGAACGATCCCAATTAAAGAATCGGAACAAGGCCATGCGGACGCTGCGGGCCCGCATCGTCGAGGCCGAACGGGAAAAACAGGAAGCGGAAATCGCCCAGAGCCGTAAGGCGCAGGTCGGGACCGGCGAGCGCAGCGAAAAAATCCGCACGTACAATTTTCCGCAGAATCGTGTCACCGACCATCGCGTCGGCATCACGCTGCACAAGTTGGAGCAGGTGATGGAAGGGAATCTGGACGAGATCATTGACGCTTTGAAGGCCCAACAGCAAGAGGCCGACACGGCGAAGGTCTGAATGAGCGGAATGGCGGTTTCATCATCGACGGGGCCGAAACCGCTCGGCGCGATGGTCGCCTGGGCTCGCGGTGTGTTGGCGGCAGCTGGTGTCGAGCATGCGGCGCAGGAGGCGATGTGGCTGGCGGAGCATGCGTTGGGGGTGCCGAGCCACGCCATCCTGGCCGGTGACCGGCTAGTGACACAAGAAGAGCGGACGCATGTTGAGACGTTGGTGGCCCGGCGGGCGGCGCGGGAGCCGCTGCAGTATCTGTTGGGGACCCAGGAATTCTGCGGACTGGAGTTCGCCGTGAGCCCCGCCGCGCTGATTCCCCGGCCCGAGACGGAACTCTTGGTGCAGGAAGTGATCCGGGGAGGCGCCGGGCGGGACGGCGCTGTGCTGGTCGATGTCGGCACCGGCTCCGGTTGTCTGGCGATCACGCTGGCCACGATTCTGGACCGTGCGACCATCATCGCAACGGATCACTCCTCGGAAGCCCTCATGCTGGCCGGGCGCAACGCACAGCGGCACGGCGTGGAGCGGCGCATCGAATGGCTGGAGGGCGATCTGCTGGCCCCTGTGCGGGCACGGCTGCCCGAGGGATCGGTCGACGTCATCCTGTCGAATCCGCCCTACATTGCCGAAGAGGACTGGGCCGGCTTGCAGCCGGAAGTCCGCCTGTTCGAGCCGCGCATGGCGCTGGTCGCCGGTCCGAAGGGCACGGAGGTCCACGAGCGGTTGCTGCACGACGCCCATCCGCTGCTCGCGTCGCAAGGGGTGCTGCTGCTGGAAGTGGGGCAGGGGCAGGCGCCTGCCGTCCGGCGTCTTGCCGAAGCGTTGGGCGGCTATGAGGAAGCTCACACCGCTTGTGATGAAGCCGGCATTGAGCGCGTCGTGATCCTGCAGAAACGAGGATAGGACCAGGGACCATGGACCGGATCGTCATTAACGGCGGGACCCGGCTGAGTGGCGAAGTCCGCATCAGCGGCGCCAAGAATTCGGCCTTGCCCATTTTGGCTTCCACCATCCTCGGTGGCGGGGAATGCGTGATCACCAACGTTCCGCGGGTCGTGGATGTGCTGACCATGGGGAAGCTGCTCAGCATCTTGGGGGCGTCGGTGACCCACGAGGACCATCGGGCGGTGATCCGGGCCGAAGTCATCCATTCGACGGAAGCGCCCTACGATTTGGTGAAGACTATGCGGGCATCGGTGCTGGCACTGGGCCCGCTGGTGGCCCGGTGGGGGGAGGCCAAGGTGTCGCTACCGGGCGGCTGTGCGATCGGATCGCGGCCGGTCAACCTCCATCTGGCCGGGCTCGCAAAATTAGGGGCTGACATTTCCATCGAGCATGGGTATATCACTGCCAAGGCAAAACGCCTTAAGGGAGCCAGGATTTACTGCGATACCCCGACGGTGACCGGCACGGAGAATTTGATGATGGCCGCCTCGCTCGCGGAAGGCACGACGGTGCTCGAAAACGCCGCGAAAGAGCCGGAGATCGTCGATCTGGCGGAGTTCCTCACCAAGCGTGGTGCCTGCATCGCAGGAGCCGGCACCGATGTCATCACGATTGAAGGGGTCCGTGAGCTCAAAGGCGGCGACCATGAGGTCATTCCGGACCGCATCGAGGCCGGCACCTATCTCACCGCCGCGGCCATGACGCACGGCGACGTGACCGTGACCCACTGTCGGCCGGGCCATTTGGAAGCCGTGTTGATGAAGCTCCGGGAGGCGGGAGCCGATGTCCAAGAAGGAAAAGATTCGGTGCGCGTCACGGTGCCCGGCCGGCTCAAGGGCACGGACGTCAAGACCTTGCCGTACCCGGGATTTCCCACCGATATGCAGGCCCAAATGGTGGCCCTCATGACGCTGGCCGAGGGTACGAGCGTCATCACGGAAACGGTCTTCGAAAGCCGGTTCATGCACGTCGAAGAACTGCGCCGCATGGGCGCCGATATCCGCGTGGAAGGCAACCGCCTGGTGGTGACAGGCGGGCGGCACCTGACCGGCGCGCCCGTCATGGCCTCGGATTTGCGCGCGAGCGCGGGGCTCATCATCGCCGGGCTCGCCGCGGAAGGCTTGACGGAGGTTCAACGCGTGTACCATCTCGACCGGGGGTACGAGCGGATGGAAGAAAAACTGCGGTCTTTGGGGGCCGACATCGAACGGCGAAAAAGCCCTCCGAAGGCCGGCTGACGGGGACCATGCTGACCATCGCCCTCTCCAAAGGCAAACTGATTGATGCGGCGCTGGAACTGTTCCGGCGGGCCGGCTATGACATAGCCGGCCTGTCGGGGGAAAGCCGCCGGCTGATCTTTCCCTGTCCCGCCGCCGAGATGACGTTCCTCATCGTCCGGCCCAGCGATGTCCCCACCTACGTGGAATATGGGGGCGCCGACGCAGGAATCGTGGGAAAAGACGTGCTGATGGAGCAGGAGAGCGATGTCTATGAGCCATTGGATTTAGGCTTTGGAGCGTGTAGAATCTCCGTCGCCGCGCTCCGGGGAGAAGCGTCGCGGGATCGCCTGTCCAGCAAGATCCGCGTCGCCACCAAGTATCCCAAGGTCACCGAGCGCTTCTTCAACCAGCGAGGCATTCCGGTCGAAATCATCAAGCTCTACGGATCGATCGAATTGGCGCCGGTGGTGGGGCTGGCCGACCGCATCGTCGATCTGGTGGAAACCGGCGGCACGCTCAAGGCGCACGATCTCGTCGAAGTGGACGTCATCGCCCGGTCGACCGCGCGGTTCATTGTCAATCGGGCCAGCCTGAGGCTGAAACATCGCCCGCTCATGGAGCTGATCCGCAGACTTCGGGCGGCGACGGCGGGCCAGACCTCGGTGGCGGGCAATGGCCGCCGTTCCCTGGCTGGTGGTGCGAAGAAACGGGCGGCACGCGTATGAAGATCGTCACGCAAGCGGATCGCAGCTTCTTCCCCAGCCTGAAGAAGGCGGCGGCGCGGGGCCAGTCCGCCGGCGCCGCAGTCGAAAAGACCGTCCGGACGATTCTCCAGGCCGTCGAGCGCGGCGGCGACAAGGCCGTGCTCCGCTACACCAAGCAGTTCGACAAGGTCTCGCTCACTTCCAACGCGCTCCGTGTCACGCCCGAAGAAATCAAGAACGCGTATTTTCACATTCGCAAGGACGAGGGCGATGCCTTGCGGCTGGCGGCTCAGCGCATTACGGCCTTTCACGAGCGGCAGCGGACGAAGACCTGGATGTACCAGGACAACGATGCCACGCTCGGGCAAGTGGTCACGCCTGTCGATGCCGTGGGGATTTACGTCCCGGGTGGCAAAGCCGTCTACCCCTCCTCTGTCCTCATGTGCGCGATTCCCGCCAAGGTGGCGGGCGTACAGCGGATTGTCATGGTCACGCCGCCCCAGAAAAGCGGCATCAATCCTTATTTGCTCGTCGCGGCGGACATCGCCGGCGTGACAGAGATCTATCGAGTGGGCGGAGTCCAGGCCGTCGCGGCGCTGGCCTACGGGACCAAGACCATCGCGCGCGTCGATAAGATCGTCGGGCCGGGCAACATCTACGTCGCGACGGCCAAGCGGCTGCTCTATGGAACGGCCGGCATCGACATGGTGGCCGGGCCGAGTGAGCTGCTCGTGATTGCCGATGAGGAGGCCAAGCCGGCGCATGTGGCAGCTGATCTCCTGTGTGAAGCGGAGCATGACGAGGATGCGCAGGTGTTCCTGATCACGACGTCGGAGCGCCTGGCCAAAGACGTGGCGAAATTGATTGAGAGCCAGTTGAAAGGCCTGCAGCGGGAGAAGATTGCCTCGAAATCCATTGCGCGCCATGCGGTGGCCTTCGTGGTCGGCACCATGGAGGAAGCCATCGACGTGGCCAACGAAATCGCCGCGGAGCACCTCACGCTGTCGGTGGACAATCCCTTCGACTATCTCGAAAAGATCCGCCATGCCGGCGCCTTGTTCTTGGGACGCTATACGCCGCCCGCCGTGGCCGATTATCTCGCCGGCCCGAATCACGTGCTGCCGACCGGCGGCACGGCGCGCTTCTTTTCGCCCTTATCCGTCAACGACTACGTGAAGGTCAGCAACATCATCCACTACACCAAACAGGAATTGGCAAAGGTGAAAGATCCGCTGGTGCGTCTGGCCACCATCGAAGGGTTCGACGCCCATGCCAAGTCGGCCCAGAGCAGGTTCTCATGAAAAAACAAGAGGCGGCCCCCCGCTACGCGTCGCTCCACCGCGCGACCAAGGAAACCGACATCCGCGTCGAATGGAACCTGGACGGCAGCGGCCAAGGGAAGATTGAAACGTCCATCCGGTTCTTCGACCACATGCTGGAGTTGCTCGCCAAGCACGGTTTCTTCGACCTCACCGTCATGGCCAAGGGCGACATCGACATCGACGAGCACCATACGGTGGAGGATGTCGGCATCGTCATGGGCAAGGCGCTGCACCAGGCGCTGGGGGAAAAGGCGGGCATCAAGCGGTTCGGCTTCGCCTCCGCCCCGCTCGATGAAACGCTGGCGCAGGTGACGGTCGATCTCAGCGGCCGGCCGTTTCTCGTCTACAACGTCAACCTGCCCGATCGCAAGATCAAGTCGTTCGATCTTGGTCTCTTCGAAGACTTCTTCCAGGCCTTCGTCACGCACGGCGGGCTGAACCTGCACGTGAATCTGATGTACGGCCGCAACCCGCATCACATCATGGAAGCCATCTTCAAAGCCTTCGCCAAAGCCTTGGACCAGGCGACGATGGTCGAAGAGCGGCTCGCGGGGAAAGTGCTGTCGACGAAGGGGATGCTGTAGGGCTTCAATTGTCGACGGAACGCAACCTTCGACGCGCTTCCAATGGTCGGAGAATGAATGGGCCTGCTGTTCGAGTGGGATGAGCGAAAGGCCAAACAGAATCTTAACAAACACGGCGTTTCTTTTGACGAAGCCAGTACCGTATTCGGGGATACGTTTTCAGTCACCATCGATGATCCATTGCATTCGATGAGAGAACGCCGATACGTCACGCTTGGTCATTCCGCTAAGCAGCGATTGCTCGTGGTCGTCCATACTGAACGTGGTAACCGTATCCGCTTGATCAGTGCTCGTGTCGCCACCCGCCATGAAAGGAAGACGTATGAAGAAGGCGAGGCGTGACAGGCGCCCAGAAATGTTGCGAGAGTATGATTTTAGTAAGGGTGTCCGCGGGAAGTATGCCAAGCGTTATGTTGAAGGGAGTAACGTGGTTGTCCTCTCGCCCGACGTGGCCAAGGTATTTCGTACGTCGGAGTCTGTGAACGAGGCGCTAAGAACTCTCGTGCGAGTTGGAAGGATGCGATCAAGAAAGCTATCAGCGTAGCGGAGCGCCTGATCAAGTTACGATGGTGGAAGAGCGCTGGCGGCGAAAAGCTCTGTCGATGAAGGGGATGCTCTAAAGTTGGCTGCCGCTTCGCTAGTAATCAAGCAACGGTGTTCTGTTCCGGTTTTCTCAGCGTCGTAATAGTTGGCTCTATCCTCGTGGGGTGTCAGCCCGCCGGTCCAAGTCCTCTGCAAATTAAACTGGATAGCGCGGTGGAACGTTGGGCGTCCATCGATGAGAGAATTATTGAACGGGGAGCCCCAGATAGGAGAGAGCCGCTTAGCGATGGCCGAATAGTCTACACTTGGAGAATGCCTTGGACGAGTAGTGGAGTGAACTACGCCGTACCATATGGCCAAGCGTATTCAATACAGCACTTACGCACCATAGCGGTTACGGTTACTAGGTTATTCTTTTGAATGCCCTCTCGAACACGCAGCGCTTCACAAGCGGCGGGCAACTCTCTGATATCCATTAAGGCTCAAAGGGACCGAACAGGATGAGCTGACGATTCAAGAACGAGCGTTAATCGTCCATCGCACGACTGGCGAACGAATTCAACACACACGAGCGGCCCATCAGTGAACCACTTGCGTTGGATAGGAAGCTCGCGAGGATCCCACACAAGAGACCCCTAACCTAAGCAAGCGATTCTGGCCATGTGTCATGCTTTCGATGAGGCCGAATTCTGTGTGATTTGATTCCTGATAGGATCAAGATTACCACAAGTGTGGTACAGGATTGGATAAGCCCCGTGCGGTCAGGCGTGAGCGAGGGGTTAAAGGGGACATTCTGGTTTTCTTGCAACCAAAATCTCGCGGGCACCACGAAAATTCAGAATGTCCCCATTTTCCTCACGCAACGCGACAACGCTTATTTCTTTGGCCGTTTCTTGGCTCGATTCCAGAATCCTCGCGGGTCTGACAAGCGGGTCTGGTCTTGCACCAACATTGCGGTACTCGTCGGCGCGGCGTGTCAGTAGGCCTTTTGAAAATCCGGCTTGCTCAGGATGCGGACAATATCGATGCGGATCCCGGACCGTTTGAACACTACTCGATAGTCGCCTGCTCGTAGCCGGTACAGCGAGCTCCTTAAAAGCCCTGCAGCTTCTTGATCCGTTTTCCGTCGGGAATGGGATTGTCGGCAAGGCGAGTGCAGTCGGCGAGGATCTGATGGGCAATTTTGTCTGAAAAGGCGTCGAGGTCGCGTTGGGCCTTGTCCGACAGAAAGACCTGGCAAGTCACGCGGTGCGGGCCTTCTTCCTTCCACGCTTGGTTTTGTAGTCGGACAGGAGCATCGTCCGGCCTGCGCGGACATCTTTGAGGCCCTCTTCGATTTTCTTGCGGAGTTTTGGGCTATAGGTCAGTAGCGCGTCTTCGATGTCGTCTTCCGTCACAGGGACGAGCAGCGCAGTTGGCCGCCCGTGTGTGGTGACCAAGACCGTGTTGCCTCGTTCGACGGTCCTGAGCATCTTGGATGTGTTGGTCTTGAGTTCCCGCACGTTGGTGAATTCACGAGTCTCTCCTGTAGTTGCAAGTGTGACTACACCGTAAGGTCTCCACGAAGCAAAGTCAAGGACACGTATGCTGGATGCTGTAATTTCCTCTGCGTAAAAGACGAACGGTGTGTGGCGTCCATCAGTGGGTCAGGCGTGAACATCGACTTATAAAAGGGACGCGAGGTGTGAACGAAGCGGGGACGACAAAAAGGGGTTTTCTCGTTCGAACGCAGCGCGACAACGCTTATTTCCTCGGCCGTTTCTTGGCCAGATTCCAGATGATGGATTTGACGATATCAAGGTTCGGCTTGTCGTACTCGTGGCTCTGTAATTCCCGTAGCCGCTTCTCAATGTGAGTGGCGAATCGAACTCGGGCGTGACCGATCGAGATGTGGGCGGCCCGATCGATGGCCTGGCGTTCGTACGGGGTGAACGAAAAATAAAATCGATCCGGATGCCGGTGGCCGGCTCCAGGCAGGGCAGCACCATCGTGTCTCTGGTGAAGGATTGAGGATCGACGAGCGGCGTGATACGAAGGCTCGTCGCGACGCCGAGCACGTCGGCCTGACGATCCACGTCGACTCCGAGGGCGATGTCGATGTCGCGGGTCAGTCGCGGCGCGCCATAGAGCAAAACGGCTTGGCCGCCGATCACCATGTAGGGGAGATGCGCATGGTCGAGTGCGCGGGCGAGCCGCTCAAGAAGTTCGGTGAACATTGAGAGCTCGCGCCAGGCGGAGGTCGGTCTCGATTCCGGCAAGCGGGTCGGCTGGAGGCCAGACTCCCATGAGGCGCGCCTCTTCGTACAGGGCCTCCACAATCCGGAGGTTGGCTTGATGGTCGAGTGGCGTTCGGCGGCTGAAGTCGTGCTCGAAGGCTCGAACCTGATCAGGGTTCGTCATCATAGGGCGAAAGCTCCTCGTCGCAGCATCGCAGGATGAAGTATACCGGATTTGCGGGTGGAAATCCGATGTGTAGCTGCCATCCGGTGAGTTTATCTCGCCAGATTCACAGTGGCAGGAAGGCGCTTGTTGCGGTATTGTTACACTTCTTCACGCAGGCTAGGGGCAGGAGGCGTGAGGCTAGGGGGAAGAGGACCCAGGAGTGATTCCCCCTTGCCCATAGCCTTGGACCTCTCGCCTCCACGAAGGGGTTATGATCGCCATCATCGACTACGGCATGGGCAACTTGCGCAGTGTCTCCAAGGCGTTCGAGGCTGTGGGGCATCAGGCCGTCGTCACGCGCGATCCTCGGGTGATCGGGAATGCGAGCCACGTGGTGCTGCCGGGCGTCGGCGCGTTCGGGGACTGTATGGCCAACATCCAACAGTATGGCTTGGTAGAGCCGATTCGCGCCGCCGTCCAGTCCGGAAAGCCGTTTCTCGGCATCTGTCTGGGGCTTCAAGTCTTATTCTCTGAGAGCGAAGAATTCGGCCTCCACCGAGGCCTCGACATTATTCCGGGGCAAGTCAAGCGATTCCGCATCGATCCGTCGCTGAAAGTGCCGCACATGGGGTGGAATGCCGTGCAGTATCAGCGACCCTGTCCGGTGTTTGCTGGTATCGCCGATGGCGCGCATTGGTATTTTGTGCATTCCTACTATGTCGAGCCGACCGACCGGTCGGTGGTGGCGACAATGACCAGCTACGGGGTGGACTTTGTATCGGCGATCTGGCGAGACAACATTGTGGCCTGTCAGTTTCATCCGGAAAAGAGCCAAGCGGCGGGTTTGCGCCTCATGAAGAACTTCGGAGCCTGGAAGTGACAGCCTCCAGGGCGTGGGCCCGAGAGGGCTGGGCGAGTCTTCTTGTGGCCGTGCTGGTCGCTGCGGGGTGCAGCGGGGCGAAGGTCACCAGCAAAGCGTCCGCCGAGTTGCCGCGGTACCGCGTTCAGTCGCTCGCGGTCGTGCCGTTTACGTCGATCGCCACGCCCCAAGTGCGGGATCAGGGCGATCCCTATCTCTCTACGCCGCAAAGCGTCCGCCGCTCGGATATCGCCGTCACAGTTCCGTCGGGCGCCGAGCCGACGCTTCAGCAGACTGTCGCGGTCCCGGCCTATGCCGCGGAAAAAGTGACGCAACTGTTCTGGAACCGGCTGCAAAAAAATCCGGGACTGACCCTGCTGGCCGGTGCCGAGGCCGCGAAGCTGCCCGGTGATGCTCCCAAGTCGCTTGAAGCGCGCGGCGCAGCGGTCGCGAGGCAACTGAAGGCGGATGCCGCGCTGGTTGGCGAAGTGTTGGTGTACCAAGAGCGGGTCGGCAGTCGCCTGGGGGCGAATCCGCCCGCGTCAGTGGGCTTTGAGGTCAAGGTAGTGGCCGCGGACGGTCAGGTGCTATGGGTGGGCAACTACTACGAGCGGCAACGTCCCATGACCGAGGATCTCATGGGATTTCTGCAGCGATGGGGGGCGTTCGTGACGGCGGACGAATTGGCGGAATACGGGGTTGAAGAGCTCTTAGAAGAATTTCCCTTCGGCAGAGGGGCGCAGTGACATGCTGATTATCCCGGCGATCGACCTGAAAGACGGCCGCTGCGTGCGATTGCGTCAGGGCGATCTGGCGGCGGAAACCGTGTACTCCGAAGACGTGCCGGCCGTCGCCCGCCGGTGGCAGGGGGCCGGAGCCGAGGTGATCCACGTCGTTGATTTGAACGGCGCGGTCGACGGCGAGCCGCGCAATCTGCCGCAGATCGAAGCCGTGCTGGAGACCGTGAGCGTGAAGGTGCAGGTCGGCGGCGGCATCAGGACCATGCAGACCGTTCGCCGGTATCTCCAGGCCGGTGTGTCGCGCGTCGTCCTCGGCACCGCTGCATTGACCGATCGATCGTTTCTTGAGCAGGCGTGCAAAGAGTTCCCGGGCCGCATTCTGCTCGGGCTCGACGCGCGCGACGGCCAAGTCGCCGTCAAGGGTTGGACGGCGGTATCGGAGACGAAGGCGATCGATCTGCTCAAAGAGCTCAGCGAGCTGGCGATCGCCGCGGTGGTCTACACCGACATTTCGCGGGACGGCATGCTCAGCGGCCCCAACATTCAGGCGTTGAAGGAAGTCGTCGAGTGCTCGTCGTTTCCCGTGATCGCGTCCGGCGGCATCACGCGCGTCGATGATCTCAAGGCGGTGCAAGCGCTCGGCCCTCGTATTGAAGGGGCGATTGTCGGGAAGGCGCTGTACGACGGCAAGCTGGATTATCGCGCCGCAGTTTCGGCGATAGGCGAGAGGCGAGAGGCGAGAAGCCAGAGGCAATGAATGGAGAGGAATCGTCCAGCCTCTTGCCACGTGCCTCTAGCCATGAGCGGGCGTGGCGAGCGAGCATGCTGACCAAACGCATCATTCCCTGTCTCGACGTGAAAGACGGCCGGGTGGTCAAAGGCGTCAGCTTCGTCAATTTACGGGATGCGGGCGATCCGGTCGAAGTCGCGACGGTCTATGATCAAGAAGGCGCAGACGAGCTCTGCTTTCTCGACATCACGGCCTCGCATGAGAATCGCAAGACGATTCTCGACGTGGTCGAGCGCACCGCGGCGCGCGTCTTCATGCCTGTGACGGTCGGCGGCGGCGTCCGGACCTTGGACGATATCCGCGCGCTCCTCAATGCCGGCGCCGACAAGGTGAGCATCAATACCGCGGCCGTGCAGCGGCCCGACTTCGTGCGGGAAGCTGCGCGGCGATTCGGGACGCAGTGCATCGTGGTGGCGATCGACGCCAAACGCGGGGCCGCTGCCGGTCACTGGGAAGTGTTCACCCACGGGGGGCGCAAACCCACGGGTCTCGACGCGATCGACTGGGCCAAAAAGATGGAGCAGGCCGGCGCGGGCGAGATTCTGCTCACGAGCATGGATCAAGACGGCCGACAGAGCGGCTACGATCTGGGACTGACGGCGGCCGTGTCAGAGGCCGTGTCAGTCCCCGTCATCGCGTCGGGCGGGGTGGGGGCGCTGGAGCATTTGTACGAGGGGTTTGCCGTGGGGAAGGCCGATGCGGTGTTGGCGGCCTCGATTTTTCACTTCCGCACGTTTACGATTCCGCAGGCCAAAAGGTATTTGCGGGAGCGAGGCGTGCCAGTCCGGCTGGAATCGGCCGATCAGGCGGCGTGAGCGCATGACGCAGGCATTGAACAACGAGTTCGCATTCGATGAACAAGGTCTTCTTCCCGCCGTGATCCAGGACTGGCTGGACGGGACCGTGCTCATGCTCGGGTACATGAACCAGGAGGCGCTCGCCAAGACGTTGAAAACCAAGTCCGTGCACTTCTGGAGCCGGTCGCGCGGAAAGCTGTGGGAGAAAGGGGAAACGTCCGGTCATAAACTGCAGGTCAAAGACCTGTTCGTGGACTGCGATCACGACACGATCCTCGTGAAGGCGCAGCCCATTGGACCGACCTGCCACACGGGCGAGCGGGCCTGTTTCTTTTCCCGCCTCGAGGCCGACGGAGGGCGCGCCGTCGACAAAACCCAGGACGCGCAGGGTGGGATCTTGGAGGCCGTGCTGCGGACGATCCAATCCCGCCGCGAGCGCCCACAGCCTGGGTCCTACACGACCGAGCTGTTCGAAGGCGGGCATGACAAGATTCTCAAGAAAGTGGCCGAGGAGGCGGGCGAGGTCCTGCTGGCCTCCAAAGGCGGGAAAAAAGACGAGATCATCTACGAGGTCGCCGATCTGTTGTTCCACACGCTGATGGTCTTGGGGTACCACGGCGTCTCGCTCCAGGCGGTGTATGAGGAACTCGGCAAGCGCTTTGGCAAGAGCGGCCTGCGGTCCGGCGCATAGCAAAGGAGACGGGCGGTGAGTGATTGTATTTTCTGCCGCATCGTGCAGGGCGGCATCCCAGCGAAGGTCGTCTATCAGGACGAGCACACGCTGGCGTTCGACGATATCAATCCGCAGGCGCCGATCCATGCGCTGATCATTCCCAAGCGGCACGTGGCCTCGGTCAAGGACCTGGGGGAAGCGGATCAGGCGTTGTTAGGGCATCTGCTCCTTACCTGCAACCGGGTGGCGCGGGACAAGGGGCTCATGGACCGCGGCTTTCGGTTGGTCGCGAACACCGGGGTCGATGGCGGCCAAACCGTGTCGCACCTCCATTTCCACGTGCTCGGCGGCCGCCACCTGGGATGGCCGCCCGGCTAGCCGGGCGGCTTGTTGGTCACGCTGGTAAATAAAGGGCTTCCCTCCCATTTGACAGGATTTCCAAGGGTCTGTTACCTTGAACGGTCGATTTCCCCGACACTTAGGGACCGATCCGTCCGGCCGGGCGAGGCGGGTAAACAGGAGCGACGACTCCCGTGGGCCGAGGCTTGATTGCTGACGACATTATCAACCAAATCAAGGATCGGGTTGATATCGCCGACATTGTGAGCCACCACGTGTCCCTGACGAAGGCCGGGCAGAATCTCAAAGGGTTGTGCCCGTTCCACCACGAGAAGAGTCCGTCCTTTACCGTGAGCCCGTCGCGCCAGATTTTTCACTGTTTCGGCTGCGGCGCGGGCGGCAACGTGTTTACGTTCTTGACGCGCATCACGGGCGCCAGCTTTCCAGAAGTGGTGCGTGATCTCGGACGCAAGGTCGGCATCGAAGTGGCCGAGGCCGCGGGCCAGCGGCAACAGAGCGCGCACCTCCACAACGTGGAACAGATCAATCAGGCCGCCGCGGCGTGGTTCCAACGCAACCTCGGCGACGAGCACGCCGGCAAAGGCGCGCGCGAGTATTTGAGAAGCCGCGGCATCTTGCCGGCGACCATCGAGCGGTTCGGCCTGGGCGTCGCGCCCGCGGAGTGGGACGGGCTCTGCAAGGCGCTCGCGAAACAAGGCTATGGCCAACGGGATCTGATGACGGCCGGCTTGATTGTCCCGCGCGACAACGGGTCCGGGTATTACGATCGGTTTCGCGGCCGGGTGATGTTCACGATCACCGATCTGCGAAAACGTGTCGTGGGCTTCGGCGGGCGAGTCCTGGCCGACGGGACGCCGAAATATCTCAATTCGCCCGACACGCCGCTCTTCAAGAAAGGCCAGACGCTGTTCGCCTTCGATCAGGCCAGGGATGCGATCGCCCGCGCGAAGAGGGTCATCGTGGTGGAGGGCTATTTCGACGCCATCGCGCTGCACCAGGCGGGACTCTCCCACACGGTCGCGACGCTTGGCACGGCCTTGACCCCCGAGCACGTGCAGTTGCTGCGCCGCTTCGCCTCGCACATCGTGCTGTTGTTCGATCCGGACGCGGCGGGCGTGCGGGCGGCGCTGCGCGGGCTGGACCTCTTCGTCAATAGTGGATTGAGCGTCACCGTCGTCACCCTGCCCGCCGGGCACGATCCGGATACCTACATTCGGGAAGCCGGGCTCGACGCGTTCGCGCGTCTCGAGTCCGGCGCGCCGAGTCTGTTGGACTATGCGCTGGATCAGAGCCTGCACCAAGCTGCCGCCGGCTCATTGGAAGCGCGCATCCGCAGCGTCGATGACATTCTCCGCATTTTGCAGAAGAGCGCACATCCCATCGAGCGGGAGGAGCGGATCCGCATGGTCGCCGAGCGGCTCGGGATCAATCAGCAGCGACTGATCGACCGGTATCCCGCGCTGCTCGGCAAGCCCGCGGCGGCGCCCAAACAATCCGAGCCGGCGGCGCCTGCTCACGACTTCAAGGGGGCGCCGGAAGAGCGTGATCTGGTGCTCCTGCTGCTGCAGGGCAAACTGTCGCCCGCCGACGTGCGGCGCCTGCAGGCCGAGGCCTTCAGCGTGCCGGCCTGCCGCGCGCTCGTGGGGCTGGCGCTGGCGACCGTGGAAAAGGACGGCCGGGTCGGCGTGCGATCCTTGCTGGACCGAGCGGTGGAGCATCCCGACTGCGGCGCGTTGGCCACGGAACTGTCGCTCAAGGAGGAGCATTTCGACGACGTGTCCGCCCATATCTCCGCCTGCTTCGACCGGTTGGAGCGCAAGCGGGCGGAGCACGTGCTGCGTGATCTCATCGCCCAGCTCAAGACCGCCGAGCGGGAAGGCCGCTGGGAGGACGCGCGCACGTTGAATGTGCAGGTGAATGAATTGCGGATGCGGAAGGCCGGCACGCCAAAGGCCGGGGTCGTTTCACTGGTGAAGGAGTAGCTATGCCGAAACAAGAGTTGCTCGGTGAGGTGAAGAAGCTGATTTCGATCGGGAAGGAAAAAGGCTTCCTGACGTACGACGAGTTGAACAACACCTTGCCGGCGGAAGTGGTGTCCTCGGACCAGTTCGGCAGCATCATGACGATGTTTGGTGAAATGGACATCGAGATCGTCGATGCGCCGGAAGGCGAGCGGGGACAGAAGCGATCGGAGAACGGGGAGGCCGGCGACGACGCGGAGGAGGCGGAGGTCGACGGCGATGAGGAGAACGAGAAGGCGATCGACCTGACGCCCGGCGCCTTGAGCCGCACGGATGATCCGGTGCGCCTCTATCTCAAGGAAATGGGCAGTGTGGCGCTCCTCAGCCGCGAAGGCGAGATCGAGATCGCCAAACGGATCGAAGAGGGCAAGAAGGACATCGCGTCCGTCATCTACGGCATGCCCATGACGATCGAGTTCGTGCTGGCCCTCCGGGATCAGCTCAAAAACGGCAAGATCGACGTGCGCGAGATCGTGCCGGTCCAAGAAACCGAGGAGGAGTTCGACGAAGATCAGCAGCCGGTCGAGCGGGATTACGAAGAGCTGCGCGTCAAAACCCTCGAGGCGCTCAACGCCGTCCGCAAGGTTTCGCTCGCGCTGAAGGCGTTGGCGGACAAAGGCAAGCACATCGGCAACGATCCGGCCAAGCAGAAGAAATTCAAGAAGCAATTCGATCTCGTGCGCCAGCAGGTGGTGGACAAGATCGAGTCGGTGAATCTGCACGGAGTCCTCAAAGATCGCATGGTGCAACGGGTGCGCGATCTGGCGGTGCAGATCCGCGCCGCGGAGCGCGAGATCCAGAGCTGTCAGCGGCGCATCGGCGTGGGCGGTGAGGCCGGGGCCGAGCTGCTCAAGAAACTGTGCCGGACGCGGCAGGACTTCCTGGCGGTCAAGCGCAAGACCGGCGTGTCGGAAGAAACGCTGCAGGACGTCAAAAAAGTCTATCTGGCCGCCAAGGCGAAAATCCGCCAATTGGAGACCGAAGAGGCCCTCGTGCCGGCGGAGGAGATCAAGGATGCCGTCAAGCACCTCGACGTGGCGGAAGAGAAAGTCAAACGCGGCAAGGCGGAATTGGTGGAAGCCAACCTGCGACTCGGAAGAGCGTCGTGTAGGGAAAGAGT
>CAZXRB010000075.1:0-707 GCA_964642845.1 uncultured Nitrospira sp. | reverse complement strand
TATGCCACCTGGTGGATCCGGCAGGCCATTACCCGGGCCAGCGCGGACCAGGCCCGTACCATCCGGATTCCCGTGCACATGATTGAGACCATCAACAAGCTGATTCGGACCTCGCGGCACCTCGTACAGAAGCTGGGGCGCGAACCGTTGCCGGAAGAGATTGCCGAGCGGATGGACCTCCCTTTGGACAAGGTCCGCAAGATTCTCAAGATCGCCCGCGAGCCGATCTCGCTCGAAACCCCGATCGGCGAAGAAGAGGACAGCCATCTGGGCGACTTTATCGAGGACAAGAAGGCCATTTCCCCGCTCGAGGCGGCGATCCGGTACGATCTTCAGCGGCAGATCAACAGCGCGCTCGAAACGCTCACGCCGCGCGAGGAGAAAGTGCTGCGCAAACGCTTCGGGATCGGGGAAGCGACCGATCATACGCTGGAAGAAGTGGGACAGGATTTCGAAGTGACGCGCGAGCGCATCCGGCAGATCGAAGCCAAGGCGCTCAGAAAGTTGCGGCATCCGAGCCGGAGCAAGAAGCTCCGGAGCTTCGTGGAAAGCCTGTAGTCAGGCGGCGAGTGCCGCCGGCGGCCATTTGACTCCCGTTCCGGCCCGTCCTAGAATCGGCCGGCTTTCTCGGCGACGGCTCCACACAGCCGGGCGTGACCGGGCCCATAGCTCAGGTGGTTAGAGCGGCTGACTCATAATCAGCTGGT
>CAZXRB010000074.1:0-18109 GCA_964642845.1 uncultured Nitrospira sp. | reverse complement strand
AGAACAGCTTCGCCTCGCAACTAGACTCGTGAAAGCTATTCAGCTTTAATAGAAAACAATCTATTCTTCCCTCAATCCCTCCACGACCGGCTGCCGGGCCGCCCAGCGGGCGGGAAAATAGCCGGCCACTAATGTCGCCACAGCCGCGAGACCGACGGCTTGCAGCAGCGCGCCGGCGGGCACGATCATCTGAATCGTCCAGCCGAACGACTGTTTGTTGATTACATAGATCAGTAACATCGAGAGCAGCCCGCCGCCGACCAGACCCAGCGCGATGCCGATCACGCCGAGATAGGCGGCCTCCCAGAGCACCAACTGCTGGATCTGGCCCTCGCTGCCGCCCAGCGCGCGCAGCGTGGCAAATTCCCGTCGGCGCTCCACCACCGAGGTGATCAGCGTATTCACGATTCCCAGCATCGCGATGATCACGGCGATGGCTTCGAGCACATAGGTCAGGAGGAACGTGCGGTCGAAGATGTCCAAAATCTCCCGGCGCAGCTCGGCGTTGCTGATGAGAAGCGGCGGAAGCCCGTCCGCATTGACGGCATTGAGCTGTTTGGCAACGGCCTGCCTCACCGCGTCCACATCTGCCCCCGCATCGAGATAGATGGGAAACACGGTCACCAGATCGTCGTGCCAGAGTCGCTGATACAACGTGCGGTCCATGACCAATTTCCCGCCGTCTGTCGCGTAATCGTAAAACACGGCGACGATCGGGAATGCCCTGGTCCCCTCGGGCGTGAGCACATTCACGGAGTCGCCTTCACGGAGGTGAAGGCGATTGGCCAACACCTCGGAGATGAGTACGCCGTTCGCGTCCACGGCACGGCGTAATTGCTCGGCTGAGCCTCCTTGCCGGACGAGGTAGCGGCTGCGCCTGGCATGCAGTCGGAGATCGCGTGACACCAGCACCGTCTTCAGACCGTTCGCGTCCACCCGGACGTCGCGATAGGTGTCGACCTCCGCCACGCCTGGCACGGCGGACAGCACGGGAAGCCACGCAGGCGGCAGGCTTCGGCCGACGCTGCCGGCTTCAGAGCCTCGCAACCAGCTGGAGGGGGCGACGACGATGTCGGCGATCACCGTCTCACCGATCCAGAGCTCGACGGTATGCCGGAAGCTGCGCACCATGATCACGACACCGATCATGATGGCAAGCCCCACCATGAGGGCCGAGACCGTCACCCCGTTGCGCCCCGGGTTACGGGCCGCGTGATCGATGGCAATATGGCGCATCACGCCCTGCACACCGGAGGGACGGCGGTGGGCCTGTGATCGCCGGATCGCCCGCCAGCCGGTGACGCACAGAGGGGCGAGGGAAGAGAATCCAGCCAGCAGGCAAAAGGTCGCCACATAGCCGAGCACCGGCACACCGCCCAGGGGCGCCGCGAGACTGAACAGACCGGCCAGCATCAGAAAGCCGGCGCCTATGGCGGCCATAAGCCCCGCTCGTACCTGGCGGCTCGCTTCGTAGTCGCCGGGCGCCAGAGCCCGGACGGTGGCGGTGCGGCCGGCATCCAGGCTCGGAGCCAGCGCACCCAGCATCGCCACGAGACATCCGACCAGCACACCTTCGAACGACATCCGCCAGAATTGGCTCGGGGACCACACCGCACCGTCACCCAGCGGCATATAGAGATCGCTGATGGTGCGGCTCACCAATGTCACCAGCTTCTGCGCCAAAACCGTTCCGGCCACGCTTCCCAGCATCCCGCCGATGAGGCCGAACAACAGGGCTTCGGCGAGAAAGAGGGCGACCACGCCGCCCGGGCTCATCCCGATCGCGCGATAGATGCCCACCTCGCGGCGCCGCTGAGCCACAGCAAAGGCCATGGTGTTGTAGATCAAGAACATGCCGACGAGGAGTCCCACCCAACTCAGCACCGTGAGGTTGAGCCGAAACGCCTTGATCATTTGTTCGACTTGCTCGGTGCGACTGGACGGTCGCTCCACGGTCAGATGGGGCGGAACGACGGTCCGTACCGCCTCTGCAATCTCTGAGACCGACCGGTCCGGCATTGTCACCACGTCAATCCGGTCGAGTCGCCCGACCATGTCGAAGCGGACTTGCGCCGCGGCGATGTCCATCACGGCCAGGCGCTCCCACGCGGAGGCCCGACCGCCCGCGTCCTCCAGCACGCCAGCCAGCCGGCACGTGACGCGCCGGCGCCCCGCCTGGACCTCCACTGTATCGCCGACGGCCAGGCTCCATTCGGCGGCGAGTGTCCGTCCGAGGAAAAGGCTGTGCGGGTCCAGCATGGCGTCCAGCCGTGTTTGGGCGTTGTCGCGCATGAGCCGGAATCCCCGCTGATCGAACTCGGCCAAGAGATCCAGTCCCAGCACCTGCACGGCGGGGCCGCCGTCTACTCGCGCGATCGTCTGCAGAATGACGGGATTGGCGGCTCTCACGCCGGGCACGGCGCGGACGACCGGCACGAGCATCTCGTCCAAGCCGAGTTGCCCGCCTGAAATTTCGAGCGTCGTCGGGCCGGCGACCGTGAGGACCGCCTGTTCGAACGATTGCAACACATCGAGGTTGGCCGTCCGCACCGCCACGGACGCGGCAACGCCCAAGGCGACGCCCGTCATCGTCAGCAGCGACCGCAGCGGACGCTCGGTGAGATGCGATGGAACGACCAGGAGAACAAGCTTGAAGAAGGCGCTCATCAGCGGATGGACTCACGGCGATTGGAGACCGGACCGGCCAGCCGAAGCGGAGGCGCGGCAGTCAGCACCTCACCGGCGGGTGCACATATCGGTAGTTTCGTTTACACACTTTCCTTCCTTTGCTAGACTGACCAGCAACCGTCTGAGAGGAGCACAGGGATGGGACGAAGCAGAGGGAACACCGCGCTTCAGATCGAGCGTAACGACCGGAAGCCCGCGCTGCACATCACGCCGCGCCAACGCGAGATTCTCAAGCTGGTCGCCATGGGCCATACCAACAGGGAGATCGGCGAATCGCTCGCGATCAGCGTCCGGACGGTGGAAGTCCACCGCTTCAACCTGATGCGCCGTCTCAATGTGCGCAACGTGGCGCAACTGCTCCGCCAGGCGCTCCAACATGGATTGCTGCCCCGAAACTTCGGGGTGAAATAATCACAACTCTTTCAGCCTGCCGCGGCAATCCGCAATCGAGCGGTATCCCTTCTTCTGGAGGACGCCGGTAAGCTCGCGTTCCAGCCGCCCGAAGACGTCCAACCCTTCTTCCACCAACACCGTGCCGATCTGCACCGCCGACGCGCCGCATAGCAGGTGCTCGAAGGCATCCACGCCGTTCACCACGCCGCCGGTCCCGATGATCGGGATCTTCCCCTGGAAAATCTTATAGAACGCGCGCACGTTGGCCAGCGCCACCGGCTTGATGAGGGCGCCACCGAGCCCGCCAAATCCGCCCTTGGGCTTGATCACGACAGCCTCCCGTTCGGGATCGACGACGAGGCCGTTGCCGACCGAATTGATGAGGTTCAAAAAGTCGACGCCGCAGCGCCCAATCACCCGCCCCATGATCTCATGATGGGCCGGATCAAAATAGGGCGGGAGCTTCACGCCCATCGGCACGGTGATGACCCGACGCACCCGCTTGAGCAGCCGTTCCGATGCGTCCGGGTCATACCCGATCTGTGGCTTGCCGGGAATGTTGGGGCAGGACAAATTGACTTCGATCAAATCCGGCCGAGCTGCATTGATCGTCGCCGCGATCGTCGGGAAATCATCCTCGCATAACCCGGCCACGCTCGCGATCACCGGCTTGCCGAACTGTCTGAGTTCCGGGATCAGCTCGGCATAGACCTGATAGCCGAGATTGGGCAGCCCCATCGAGTTGATGGAGCCGCCGGGAAATCCATAATAGCGCGGCTCCGGGTTGCCCCGGCGGGGTTCGACCGTCATGGATTTCGTGACGATGGCGCCGGCCCGGGATCGTCCCAGCGCGATCAACTCGTCGCGCGTGACGCAGAGGGCGCCCGCGGCGTTCATGAAGCAACTGGGAAACGAGACGCCGGCAAGCGACGTGGTGACATCGGTCATCGGGCCACCAGTTCGGGGACCCGGTCGGTTTTGCTCACGAGCCGTCCGTCCTGCATGGCCCATACGTAGTCGGCGATCTCTGCAGCCTGGCGACTGTGCGTCACGAGCAGCACGGTTTGCCCGCCGGCCTTCGCCAGCGTCCTGATCAGTTGCATAATCTCCGCCCCCTGATGCGAATCGAGATTTCCTGTCGGTTCGTCGGCCAGCAAGAGCGGTGGCCGATGCACCAGCGCTCTCGCGATCGCCACCCGCTGTTGCTCGCCGCCCGACAGTTCTCCCGGCCGGTGGCGGCGCCGGGCGCTCATCCCGACCAGATCGAGCGCGTCGGCCACCCGCGCCATCGACCGCGATCCCGTCTCTCCGCGCAGCAAGAGTGGAAGCGCCACGTTTTCCTCCGCCGTGAGGCCGGGCACGAGATGAAAGGCCTGGAACACGATGCCGATCATCTCCCGCCGGAGTGCGGTCCACTGCGCGCTGGTGAGGTGCCTGGTCGGGTGCCCGTTGAGGATGACATCGCCGCTGGTCGGGCGATCCAGGCCGGCGATGATGTGGAGCAACGTGCTTTTGCCGCATCCGCTGGGGCCGACGAAGGCGCAAAACTCCCCCCGCCCGACCTCCAGAGACACGTCATGCAAGGCGTCCACCCGTGCCTCCCCCCGGGCATACACCTTGAAAACCTGCGTCAGAAGGACCATGGCAGGAACAAGGGCGGGGGGCGTGGGATGAGCGCTCATACGTAGACGTCCGATCCTCGTATAACACAACCGTCCAGAAGCCCACAACCTTGACAGCGGCCATGGTTTTCACCATAAGAGACGGAACACTGTGGACGCCGTCATGCTGGGCTTTGTGACAACCGCGTCGTTCGATCTGGCCGGGCTGATGCGCCGGACGGTCCGCTTCCTCTGGCCGACCTCCTGTGCACATTGCGGGACGACACTGACCGACGATCCCGTCCGGTTGTTCTGCCGCGGTTGTTGGACGACGATTTGGCCTCTATCGGGCGCGCGCTGTGCGCGCTGCGACCGCCCCTTTGCCTCTCCGGCTGCGACCAGCCATAGCCCCCGGCATGTCTGCCAGAGCTGTACGCAACGGCCACCGTCCTATACCCGAGCCTGGACGCTGTATCCCTATATGCCGCCGCTGCAGGACGCCATCCGCCTTTTGAAGTACCGGGGAAAAGTCGCGCTGGCGCCGGCGCTGGCTCACCTCATAGTGGACGCCTTGCCGGCCATCGAACCGGTGGACTGCATCATGCCGGTGCCGCTGCATCCCCGCCGGCTGCGTGAGCGCGAATTCAACCAAGCATTGCTGCTTGCCGACGTCGTGGCGCGGCGGTGGCAAATCCCCGTCTCCTGTACCAATTTGATCCGCGTTGTCCCGTCGGCGCCCCAGACGACGCTGTCCCGAACACATCGCCTGAGAAACCTCCGCGGCGCCTTCGCCGTCCGCCATCCGGATGCGGTGCGGGACCAACGCATTCTCCTCATCGACGACGTCTGGACCACGGGCGCCACGATGAATGAATGCGCCAAGACCTTACGGAAGGCCGGCTCCGGACATGTCTTCGCGTTGACATTGGCCCGTACGATGGACGCGTCGGCGGTCCCCGATCGTTTGCTCGCGGCCCGTCCCGGGATAGGCGCCTTCCCGCTGGGAGCGTGATGAATGCCGATCTATGAATATCTCTGCCAAGAGTGCCGTAAGCGGAGTTCCCTCCTGGTTCTGAATGTCCGGCAGGCGGCTGCGGCCGCTTGCCGGCATTGCGGCAGTGCGAAGCTCGACCGGCTGCTCTCGCGGTTTGCCGCTCCGAAATCGGAAGAAGCGCGGCTCGAAGCGCTCGCCGACCCCAGCCGTCTCGGCGACATCGACGAGCAGGATCCCCACAGCGTCGCCCGTTTCATGAAGAAGATGGGAGAGGAAATGGGCGAGGACGTGGGGGACGTGGACGAGTTGATGGAATCCGCCGGTGATGAGGAGACGCAGCCGGACACTAGTGACAGCGAATGACAGGCACTGTCATATATTTGTCTTGACTTTCATCGGGTGATCCCTAGAATACGGCCATTGCTGGGAGTCGCATGAATCATCACGACGACACTGGGTGGCACGATGGGGACAGCCCCGAAAAGCGAGCTGATGACCGTGACGGAGACGTGCCGGTATCTCAAGATTACCCCCCGCACGCTCTATCGCTACTTACACAGCCGGCAGATCCCGGCGTTCAAGCTCGGCAAAGAATGGCGATTTGTGCGTTCCGATCTGGAACAGTGGATCCGCGACCGCACCAGACACGTCGTATCCTCCTGAACTAGGGCGGCCTCATGTTCGCAGGCGAATATCTCTGCAAAGTGGATGAAAAAGGGCGCTTCATCGTGCCCTCGCCGATCCGGGAGCAAATCGAAGCCGACGGGCGGGCGGTCGTCTTCCTCAAGGGACCGGAACAGTCTCTGCTGATCTATTCCACCAAAGAATGGGAAAAAGTCCTCGAGCGCACCAGAACCTCCCTCGACGACGATCAAAGCCGACTGTTCATGCACTTCGTCGTCTCGGAAGCCGGCACGTCGGACATCGATAAGGCGGGCCGGATTCTGATTCCCGGACGCTTGAGAAAAATCGTGCCGCTGGACGAGGATCAAGAGATCATTCTGGTCGGCCTCTACCACCGCATGGAAGTCTGGAATCCCAGCGAATGGCGCCGCTACATCTCCCGCACGGAAGACCACTACGAACAAAACATGGCCAAGATTTTGAACCTCCTGTAGCGCCCATGCGCTCCGGCCGTCGCCGCCCCACCGCCCGTCCCTCGAAGCTCCCGTTACGCGTAGCCCGCTATCGGAGACACCCAACCCCGTCGCCCTCCTCCCATCTCGCTGAACCCACCGCGCGGCTCGCACAACTGAAGACCACGAGAAGACCCGCGGCTCCGCCCTTCTTGCCCACCGCACCACCGACCGTAACGGCGGAGCGCCTGGCGCTCACGCTGCCGATTCCACCCAGCATCAACCACCAATACGCGACGGTCAACGGGCGGCGGCTGCTGTCCTCGGCCGGACGCGCGTTCAAATCCCAGGTCAGCGGGATGGTCTGGCTCGCGCTCACGCGATCCCCTGCCCGGACGGTTCTCATGCGGCGGCTGCACACTGAGCCGCTCGCCCTGTCCATCCGCTTCTTCTTCACATCCGCCCTTCGCCGCGACGTCGATGGCGGCCTGAAGATCGCGCAGGACGCCATTTGCGAAGGGCTGGGCCTGAACGACAATCGCATTGTCGAAACTCATCTCTATAAGGATCTGGACAAGGCCCGTCCCCGCATGGAAGTGACGATCTGCCCCGTCCCGCTCGCCTAGCAGCCGCCCCTACAGTTTTCCACGGATCTTGCCGATACTCCAACGGGCAATTGGGCAGACGCCCGACGGAGTGCGCCGCCGATGACCAGACAACGCTTTTCCGTTGACGAGCTGCAGGTCGGCATGTACGTCGCGAAGCTCGACGTCAGTTGGTTCCGGTCACCGTTCCTCCGCCACGCCTTCCTCATCGAGCACCGCGGCCAAATCGACAGGCTCCTCCGCGCCGGGGTGAAACATGTGGAGATCGACCTCACGCGAAGCGAACGGACTCCATCGGCCTCGGCTGATACCCCGGCGGCGCGCGCCCCCCGATCTTCGCCGACCAGCCGACCCATGGAGCCGGCCGGGAAGTCGTTGGCGCAATTGAACGAAGAGTATGCGCAAGGGGTATTGGCGAGGCAGCAGCTGGCACGGGCGGTCCAATCGGTCTTTTCGACCATTGAAGCAACGGGCCGGGTGGATCCCAGGCAGACGGCCGAAGCGGTGCAGGAAATCACGATCGTGACCCGCACGCTGTCCAATTCCGCCATCTTTCTGGCGCTGAGCCAGCACCGCGCGGGAGATTCGTTGCTGAGCCAACATGCCTTGACGGCGTGCACCCTGTCGCTGGTGCTCGGTCAGGCGTTGCAGCTCAATCCGCTGGAGTTGCACGAGCTCGCGACCGCCGCCCTGCTCCACGACATCGGACTGCTGCACATCCCCGCCTCCCTCGTGCGGCGCGCGCGGACCACGTCGTCGCCGCTCACGGAACGGGATCGGCGTCAATTCCAGACCCATCCACGCCTCGGCATTCTCATGTTGGAGCGGCAGGGCAACTTCGAGGCTCCCGTGCTGCACCTGATCGGCGAACACCATGCATATTTGGACGGTAGCGGCTATCCGCCCGAGACGCGTGGAGAATTCACCTCGGCGAGAACCCGGGTGTTGATGATCGCGGACAAGTACGACGAGTTCATCACCGGCTTCGGAGGCGCGTCGCCCTTGGCCCCCCATCAGGCCCTCCAGCGCCTGTATCACGAAGCGCAGGACGGCACGCTCGACCGCGATATCCTGTCACGCTTCATCAAGTTGATCGGCATCTATCCCGTTCACAGTCACGTCCGGTTGAATACGAACGAACTGGCGGTGGTGACGAATCTGAATCCTTCCGCACTGCACCGGCCGGTCGTGGCGATCACGCACAACCCGGAGGGCGAAGGGTATCCGCTGCCGTTGATCGTGGATTTGGCGCACCAGGAAGGGCAGCCCCGCGAACGCGCCATCGACGACGTGCTCGATGCGGCGTCTCTGTCCCACCCCCTGCACCCGCCCTGCGCCGCCTGAAGAGCCGGAAGCCCTGGCCGCAGTGCCGCGCGTCGGAAAGACAGCGGGGCGACCGCCCGCCCTTCAGGCGGCACCCCGCCCCCGGTGCATGAGCTGCCTCACCCCGCGGCGGCACGGCCGGGCCGCCACGGGATCGTGCCGGGGTCACTCATAACGGAGGGCTTCGAGGGGGTTAAGCCGGGCGGCGCGGTGGGCGGGGTACAGACCAAAAAACAGCCCGACGGCGAGGGACACGACGAGCGCGGTGAGCACGGTGTGACTCGAAACGATCGTCGGCCATCCCACCACCATGCTTGTCAGGCGGGCACCCAGCACGCCGGCCAGGATTCCCATACAGCCCCCCACCAGGCTCAACGTCATCGCTTCGATAAGAAACTGCATCAGGATATGCCGCCGCTTGGCGCCCACGGCCATCCGCACGCCGATCTCTCTCGTTCGCTCGGTGACAGATACGAGCAGCATATTCATGATGCCGATGCCGGCTCCGATCAGAGACACAGCGGCGATGGCCACGAGCATCTTGACCAGGTCCGCATCGGCCGAGTGACTGACACCGCTCATTTCGGCATCGGTCTTGATCGTAAAATCGTCGGCCTGTCCCGGTTCCATTCCGTGGCGTTCGCGCAGCACGGCCCGAATTTCCTCGATCGCCGAAGCCACTTCTTCCCGGCTGTCCGTGGAGGCCAAAATCGCCTCGACCGACTCGGCCAGAGCCCGGCCTTTCACCTTCCGTATGGAGGTAGAAAACGGCACGTACACCACATCGTCCAAATCGGTCCCGAAGGCGTTCACGCCTTTGGGCGCCAGGACCCCGACAACTTCAAACTCCCACGCAGGAGTCATGCAGGCGGATGAACCGGCCGCTTCACCGCCTCCAGAGCTTCCCGCTTTCCGGAGCGATTCATACGAAGCACGCACATCCCCGTATACGCAGGACCATGGCGTGGAGCCCACGCCGCAGGAAAGTGGCTTTGGGATGCTGGCTTGTGCAAACCCGTCCATGAACGGCGGCCGTGCCGACAGACCGGTCTCCGTGCAGCCGACTGGTCTGTGGGAGCGCCCGTCCATTCCACCCGCTACCCCTTCTGGAGGGGTCACGACCTTGGAAAGCCGTATGCGGGCGGACATCGCCCCGCCCTCAGGACCGAAGAGCTGTTCCGCGACCGTCTGTCCTATGATCGCCACCGTGTTGTGACGGGTGAGATCCTCTTCGAAGAATGGCCCGCCCTCGACAAACGCCCAGTTGCGGACGTCCAGGCAATGCGGCGTAATCCCGACGAGCCGGGTTTTCCAATTGCGATGTCCGTGGACGAGGTGCACGTCTTCCCCGGCCGTCCAGCACGTCCACTTCAACAACGAGACGGCCTCTCTCAGAGCCATACCGTCGGCAACCGTCAGCACCGCGGATCGCTCCCGCGTTTGTCGGATTCCTCGAACAACCGGCAGGCCGGGATTGATGAAAATGGCGTTCGTGCCGAGCGCGAGGATCTGCTCGATCACCACCGTCTTGGCACCGTCCCCGAGCGCCATCGTCACGATCACGGCACCGATCCCCACGGCGAAGCTCGCCATGGATAGGAGCGACTGGAACGGATAGCGCGCCGTGGCGTTGGAACCAGCTCGAACGAGGTCCCGTATGGCGACCATGACCGGTCTCCCTCCCACACTCGCCAGGAGCTGGCGCCCATCACCGCCGGTATGTGCGGACGCGTGACAGCCAGCGCCCATGGACGCCGCCTGGTCCCACCTCTCCTTACTCGTACCGCAAGGCTTCGATGGGATTGAGCCGCGACGCTTTGTTGGCGGGATACAGGCCGAAGAACAACCCCACAGCCAACGAAAAGGCGAAGGCGGCGACCACCGTGTTGCCCGAAATGATGGTCGGCCAGCCGGCGATCATCGTCGTCATGCGGGCGCCGGCGATACCGACCAGGATTCCGATGCAGCCCCCCACCAGGCTCAGCGTCATCGCTTCGACGAGGAACTGCATCAGGATGTGCCGCCGCTTGGCACCTACGGCCATCCGGACGCCGATTTCTCTGGTCCGTTCCGTCACCGACACCAACAGAATATTCATGATGCCGATCCCCCCGACCAGCAGCGACACGGATGCGATCGCAAACAACATCACCGTGAGGGTTTGGCTGGTGCCCTCCTGCACCTTGCCGATGTCCACCTGAGTCCGGATGGTAAAATCGTCCTCCTGCTCGGGCTGGAGACGATGCCGGGCTCGGAGCACTTCACGGATCTGCTGCACGGCGGGCGCCAGATCCTCCAGCCGTTCGGTCGACGCGAATACCGCGCCCACCGAGCCGAGAAACGGCGTTCCGAAGACCTTCCGCTCCGCCGTGCTGAACGGAATAAAAATGATGTCATCCTGATCGGAGCCTTGCGCCGATTGGCCTTTTGGCGCCAGGACGCCCACGACCCGAAACGGTACGTTCTTGATGCGGATCACGGCCCCCACCGGCTCCTCGCCTGGGTCGAACAGGTTCTCCACCACCGTCTGGCCCACCAAGGCGACACGAGCCGCCGTGTCGAGATCCGCCTGGGTAAAGGGGCCGCCGCTGACGAAGGACCAATCTCGGATCGACAGATAGCTGGGCGAGATACCGTTCACGGGGCCGTTCCAATTGCGGTTTCCGTTGACGATCTGCATGACATCCCGCTTCGCCCACCCGGTCTCGCGGAGCAGCGGAATCCGCTTTTTCAAATCCAGCGCGTCCGAGACGGTCAGGGTCACGGCACCGCCTTGGGCCCCCCGGACGCCGCCCGCCGTCGTGGCGCCGGGCAGCACGATGACAACGTTGGTCCCCATGCTGGCCACCCGCTGAGCCACCGCCGCTTTCGCGCCCTCGCCGATGCTGACCATGGCGATCACGGCGCCCACGCCGATCACGATGCCGAGCATAGTGAGACCCGCTCGGAGCCGATTGCGGCCGAGAATTCGCACGGCGGTGAGGATGGTGAGGAGGAGGAACGCCGGCATCAGGCCTCCGCCGCCAGGAGCGCCGCCTCCGCTTTTGTGCGGCGGTCGCTCTGGACCCGCCCGTCTTTGATGACAATCTCGCGCGAGGCGTAGGCGGCGATATCGGGCTCGTGCGTCACCAGAACGATGGTGAGCCCTTGTTCCTTGTTCAAGCGGTCCAAGATCATCATGATTTCCCGGCTGGATTCCGTATCCAAGTTGCCGGTCGGCTCGTCGGCCAGCAGCAGCGATGGCGAGGTGACCAAGGCCCGGGCGATGGCCACGCGTTGCTGCTGCCCGCCCGACAATTGCGCGGGATAGTGGTGTTCCCGCCCCTGGAGTCCCACCCGCGCCAGCGCGGCGGTCGCCAGCGCGCGCTGCTCGCGCAGGGGAAGGCCGCGATAGAACAGCGGCAGCTGGGCGTTCTCCAGCGCGCTGGTCCGCGGAATGAGGTTGAAACTCTGGAACACGAATCCGACCTGGTGATTCCGGATATCGGCCAGCTGATCGGGTCGGAGCGCGGCCACCTCCGTGCCGTTGAGCCAGTAGCGGCCCCGGGTCGGTTGGTCCAGGCAACCCAAGATGTTCATGAGGGTGGACTTGCCGGACCCTGAAGAGCCCATGACGGCCACGAACTCGCCGGCCTCAATGGAGAGGGTCAGGCCGCGGAGCGCCTGCACCTCGACGTCGCCCAGACGATAGATCTTCCAAAGATCCTCACAACGGATGAGCGGCGCCATATCGGGGACGTCCTTCCTCTCCGGGGGGACCGGCCGAGCCGTGCCGGACCACATCAGAGCCCGCGGTCGCGAGACCGGCGCTGGCCGCTCCCGAAACCGGGAGGCAGCTCGCTGGACCGCCGGTCTCCACGCGGCACCTCCACACCGACAACGACTTGATCGCCCTCGGCCAGAGATCCGGTCGTGACCTCGGTGTAGAGGCCATCCGTAATGCCGGTGTGGATCAGCAGCGGCTCCAGGTCTCCGGTCGCCGTGAGCTTCCAGATCTTTCGGATCGTCCCGCCCGCATCTCCCGGCATGGCGGAGGGGTGGGACCCGGCGCCCCGCCCGTCGGCCTTCATCGCTTTGACCTCCTCCGTCTGTCGCTCCGCGCCGGCCGGAGGGCTAAACCGCAAGGCGGCGTTCGGCACGCGGAGCACCTGATCCTTTTGCGCGACGATGATGGCCACGTTGGCCGTCATCCCGGGCTTGAGCCGAAGATCCTGATTGTCCACGCTGACGACGACGTTATAGGTGACGACGTTCTGGACGTTGATGGGCGCCAAGCGGACTTGCCGGATGGATCCGGCGAAGCGCACGCCGGGATAGGCGTCCACCGTGAAGGTGGCTTCCTTCCCCTCCGTGATGCCGCCGATATCCGATTCGCTGACGTTGGTATCGACTTGCATCTTGGTGAGATCCAGCGCGATCAAGAACAGGTTCGGCGTCGCAAAACTGGCCGCGACCGTCTGCCCGACTTCCACATTGCGCGCCACGACGATGCCATCGACGGGGGAGCGGATCACGGTGTACTTCAGGTCCAGCTCGGCGGCGTTCAAGGCGGCCTCCGCCTGCTTCACTTGCGCCTCGGCCACCTTCAGCTGCGCTTCGGCGCTTTGAAAATTGGTCAAGGCGAGGTCCACGTCGTTCTGCGACACGAATTGTTGGGCGATCAAGGACTGCACGCGGTCGAGTTCCCGTTTCCGTTGGGCCAGATCGGCCCGGGCGCGCGCCACGTTGGACTTGGCCATCTCCAGGTTGCTGGCCGCCTGGTCGCGCCGCGCCTTGAACGGCTCCGGATCGATGACGGCCACCGTATCGCCGGCTTTGACTCGGGAATTGAAATCGGCGTGCAGGCTCTTGATCATGCCGGACACTTGGGTGCCGACCTGTACGGAGACCACCGGGTTGATCGTGCCGGTCGCGCTGACGACGGACACCACCGGCCCGTGGTCCACCGGCGCGGTCCGATAGCGAATCGGGGCCTTGCGTTCTCCGTTGAAGAACACATAGCCGCCGATTGCCAGACCAAGAGCCACTATGCCGACGATCAATCCGAGCCGCCGCATCCTGCTTCCGTACCGAATGGTGAGGAACGTGCGCCATTCTATCAGGAAGAGGTCGCCGATTCACCCTGCGCCGGACATCGGCGCAAAAAACGCCAAGGGCCGACCCCCCTGCGGGGGTCGGCCCTTGCCTGCGTCGATCGGCTCCGGCGGCCCGGCTTACGGACTGACGGAGATCCGGTCCTTAATCAAGTCGAACGTCTCCTTCGGCACGACGTTCTTCGCCACCAATTCGCCCTTGACCTTGTACGGGCGATTGCTGACGATGCGATCGGCTTCTTCTTTCTTCAGGCCGAGGAATAGGACGAGATCGCTCGCCGACACCTTGTTGATGTTCATCGCGGCCGACCCGGCCGCCGGCGCGGAGGGAGCCGCCATTGTCGGGCCCGGGCTGGGACTCACGGATCCCGACGGCGCCAGGCTTCCGACCGGCGAATGCGAGCGGTCCTTCAGTTCCTTCTGATAGCGGGCGACCAGCGACTTGAGCGTTTCATTGTGCCGCTTCACGTCTTCGTATTCCTGGCGGATGTTCCGGTTCTGGCTGGATAACGCCTTGACTTTGTCCTCCAACTCTTTCGTCCGGCTCTCGATCGTGCTCCGCTCCTTGTCCCGGCTGTGCTCGATGCGCTGCAGCTCATCGCGGGCGGCCTGCGCCTCATTGCCGAATTTCACGTTCAGCTCTTTCAACGTGCGGACCTGTTGCTCCATGGCCGTCTTCTGTTGGCGGGTCTTCTCCAGCTCCATCTTGGCGTTCTCCGCCTCGGCCAACGCCTCTTCATACTTCTTGCTGGAGACACAGCCGGTCGTGATCACCGCGCCGACCATGATGACTGCGATCCACTCCCGTCTCATGCGATCCTCCCGTTCGTGATAGCCCGAGCGATGACGGGCTCCTGCGTCGGATGATGGTGAATTCTACCCCGACTTCAACCGCGGCGCCAGACTTCCCGCATTCCTGTTTCATGTATGCCAACTGCGCCGGGTTGTCAATACTTTTGCGCCCCCTGCACGTAGCTCTCCCTACGTCGGACTGACGGCGTCGATGCATCGGAGGCTTGACGGGCTCGCCCCGCTCTGTGATGATCGCCTCGCGCCGTATCCATTCCACTCACCACGGAACAAGACGCCGATGAACGAATGGGGCGCCGCGCTCGCGGCCATCTTGGGGATTGTCGAAGGCTTGACGGAATTTTTGCCGGTCTCTTCGACCGGACATCTCATTCTCGTCGGTCATGCGCTGGGATTTACCGGCGACGTGGCGGCCAATGCGGAAATCGCCATCCAGCTGGGCGCCATCCTGGCCGTCATCGCGTTCGAGCGCGAGAAAATCGGCGGACTGCTGTCCGGCCTGTGGCACGAGCAGCGGGACGCGCGGCGTCTGGCGGCCTCAGGCCAACAACCCTGGAACGCCGTGCTGCGCACCTCGATGCGCGTGCATCCGAATCTCTGGTTCGTCCTTGGCCTGGGCGTGGCGTTCCTCCCCGCCGCCCTGTTGGGCCTGGCGGCCCACGGCTGGATCACAACGTATCTGTTCACGCCGCAGACCGTCGCGACCACGTCCATCCTGGGCGGGCTGATCATTTTGCTCGTCGAAGCCCGTCCGCGCACCACCCGGGTCAAGACGCTCGAGGAAGTGTCGCTCACCGAGGCGTTCTGGATCGGCGTGGCCCAATGCGCGTCGCTGATTCCCGGCATGTCGCGCTCGGGCTCGACGATTATCGGAGGGCTGCTGGCGGGGTTGGACCGCAAGGTCGCCACCGAATATTCCTTCTTCCTCGCCCTCCCCACCATCATTGCTGCGACTCTCTATGAAACCTACAAGGCCCGCGCCACGTTTACGGAGCAGGATTTCCTCGCCCTGGGCCTCGGCATGGTCGTCTCCTTCCTCGTGGCCTGGGCCGTCATCGCCGCCTTCTTGACGTACGTCCAGCGGCACACGTTGCGGGCGTTCGCCTATTACCGGATTCTGCTCGGCCTCGTGGTGTTCCTGGTCATCCGCTGACGGACGGGGGCACGGATGGAGCCGCTAGGCGGCCGACGCGGAGGAAGACGTGGTGACCGGCGTGGCGGGAGGACGTTCTTTCTTCTCGAAGGCAAAGTGCACGATCAGAAAAATCACGCCGACGGTGATGGCCGAGTCCGCCACATTGAACGCCGGCCAGTGATAGGTATCGATGTAGACGTCCAAAAAGTCGATCACCTCGCCATAGCGCAGGCGGTCGACCAAGTTGCCGACGGCCCCGCCGAGGATCGCCGCGACGCTGAACCGCCCGACCCAGTCATGTTCCGGCATGCGCAGCAGGATGGTGCCCAGGAGCGCCAGCGCGAACACCGACGTCAAGCCAAAGAACACCATGCGAAACGCATTGCTGCTGCCGGCCAGCAGGCCGAACGCTGCGCCGGGGTTGCGGATGTACGTCAAGCTGAACAGGTTGGGCACGATGGGAATGGATTCATGCAGGCGCATCGTCTGCATGATGTAGAACTTGCTCACCTGGTCGGCGGTGATGACCCCCCCCGTGACGCAGGCGAGGAGGAGATGACGCAGCACCGCGGGAGTCACCGGATGGCCTCCACGCAGCGATCGCACAGCGTCGGATGCTGCGCGTCCCGACCGACCGCGTCGCGATAGTTCCAGCAGCGCTCGCATTTGCCGGCCTTCGATTTTTCCACGGTCACGGTCAACGGCGCCCCGTTCACGGCTTCCTCTCGGAGCGTCACCTGGGACACGATGAACAGACCGCCCAGTTCCCGTTCATAGGGAGCCAGAAACCGATGCGTCTCCCTATCGGCCTGCAGCGTGACATGCGCCTCCAAGGAAGAGCCGATGACTTTCTCGCGGCGGCTCGCCTCCAGGGCGCCCTGCACCTGGCTGCGATAGGCCAGGAGCTTCTCCCAGCGTGCGGCCAAATCGGCATCCTGCCAGTTCGGATCGACATCCGGAAACGGCGCTAGATGCACGCTGGCCTGCGCCGTCCCGCCCGGCACCTCGGCGGCCAGCACACGCCAGATCTCCTCGGCCGTGAAGCTGAGAATTGGCGCCATGAGTTTCGTCATCGCCACCAGGATGTCGTAGAGCACCGTCTGTGATCCGCGCCGCAACGGGGAGTCGGCGCGGAACGTATAGAGGCGGTCCTTGAGAATATCCACATACACCGCGCTCAAATCCACCGAGCAGAAATTATTCAACGCGTGGAAGATCGTGTGGAACTCAAATTCCTCATAGCTCTTCCGCACGCGCAGGATGAGTTCGCTCAGCCGCAGGAGCGCCCAGCGATCCAACTCGGGCAATCGCGCATAGGGCACCCGATGCGTCGAGGGATCGAAGTCGTACAGATTGCTCAGGAGAAACCGGCTCGTGTTCCGGATTTTCCGATAGGCTTCAATCAGATGGTTCAAAATCTCCTGCGAGATGCGCAGGTCTTCGCGGTAGTCCTGCGCCGCCACCCACAGGCGGAGAATTTCCGCGCCCGATTGCTTGATGACGTCCTGCGGCGCGACCACGTTGCCGGCCGACTTGGACATCTTCTTGCCCTGGCCGTCCACCACGAAGCCATGCGTGAGCACCGCCTGGTACGGCGCGCGCCGGTCCGCGGTGACACCGGCCAGCAACGCGCTGTGAAACCAGCCCCGATGTTGGTCGGAGCCTTCAAGATACAGATCGGCCGGCCACCACTTCCGCGGCTTCAGCACGGCGCTATAGCTCACCCCCGACTCGAACCAGACATCGAGAATATCCCGCTCCTTCTCGAAGGCGGTGCCCCCGCAATGCGGACAAGCGGTGCCGGCGGGCAGCAGCTCGGCCGCGGCACGTTCGAACCAAACATCGGCGCCCTTGGACTCGACGAGATCGGCGATGTGGGCGATCACCTTGGGATCCGCCAGCACGGCGCGGCACCCGACACAGGTGAAGCCCGGAATCGGCACTCCCCAGACGCGCTGCCGCGACAGACACCAGTCGGGCCGGTTTTCGATCATGCCCGTGATGCGATCCCGGCCATAGGCGGGAATCCAGCGCACGCGCTCGATTTCCGCCAGCGCCTCCTTGCGGAGATCGTTGATGTCCATCGACACGAACCACTGTTCCGTCGCCCGGAAGATCACCGGGCTCTTGCAGCGCCAGCAATGCGGATACGAGTGGTTCAGCGAACCATGGCCCAAGAGGCGGCCGTTGGCCTGGAGGAAGTCGACGATCTTCGGATTCGCCTTGAAGACATGCTGGCCCGCAAAATCCTTCACGACCTCCGTGAACCGCCCGGCGTCGTCGACCGGCGCCACGATCTCCAACTTCTCTCCCACGGAGGCCTTGGCATTGTGATCGAGGACCAGGATGTAATCCTCCATGCCGTGCCCCGGCGCGATGTGGACGCAGCCG
>CAZXRB010000073.1:0-18196 GCA_964642845.1 uncultured Nitrospira sp. | reverse complement strand
GAGAGGCCGGCACCACAGACGTGATGAAAAAAGATCTGGGGTGGATGACGGGTTTCGAACCCGCGACCTCCGGATCCACAATCCGGCGCTCTAACCAACTGAGCTACATCCACCACGGGGATTTAGGAGAGAGGAAGATGGATTCTAGCAAACTGAAATGAAGGGCCGCAACCGGCGGCGGTCTGATCAGGCTCGCATGTCGAACGCTGTCTGCATCTCCGCGACGATCTCGCGGACCGTCGCCACCGGGTCGGCCGCATCGCGAATCGGCCGGCCGATCACCAAGTAATCGGCGCCGGCGGCGATGGTCTGCGTCGGCGTCGTCGCGCGGGCGTGGTCGTCGACTCCTTTGCCGAGCGGTCGGACGCCCGGGGTCACGATGAGGAACCGCGGTCCCACCTTCTGCCGGATGGCCGTCGGCTCTTCACCCGACGCCACCACCCCGTCGCATCCGACTTCGGAAGCCAGGAGCGCCCGGGCCGTGACCAGGTCCTGCACCGTATATTGGATGCCCATGTCGCGTAGATCCTGGCTGTCAAAGTTGGTCAACACCGTGACCGCCAGCAATTTGAGCGGAGAGCCTTCGCGTCCCTGCACGGCTGCCTTCAGTGCTTTTCGATTGGCATGGACTGTCAAGAACTCCACTCCCATCGCGGCCACGCGAGCCGTCGCCCGGCGGACCGTCTCTTCGATGTCGAGAAATTTGAGATCCAGAAACACGCGCAAACCCCGCTCCACCACGCGCTTGACCATCTCGGGCCCGGCGGCGGTGTACAGCTCCAAGCCGATCTTGACGAACGAAATGTGGCCCTGCAGACGATCCAACAGCCGATCCGCCTCCGCAGCCGACGGCACGTCGAGCGCGAAGATCAGCCGATCACGTGCCACGAGCTTTGACATCCTCTTCCCTTTCGTTCGCGCCGATCCTTGACGGTCGGCGAGGCCCTGTGATAGAAATCTGCTTCTTTGTGGGGAGGACTGTACGATGCCCGTGATTCATAAGTCCACAATCCGCCGCGCCCGGCAGGCTGAACGCCGGCGAGAACGCAACCGCGCGACCCTCCACACGGTCAAGACGCTGGTGAAAAAAGTCCAGACCGCCGTGGCCGAGCAGAAGGCGGAGGACGCCAAGACGTTTCTGCGCGAAGCCACCTCGGCGCTCCGCAAGGCGGTGTCCAAAGGCGCCCTCAAGCGCAACACGGCGTCCCGCCGCATTTCCCGTCTGGCCCTGCGCGTCAACGCGCTGGCCGCGCCCCGCGCGTAACCGTCCGCACGTTTGACACCACGCGAGTCGCAGACGGAGCCGCCGCGAGGCGAGTCCGTGGCGTCGGATTCGTGCCGCCGGTGTTGACAGACTCACACAGGCGGAGCAGCAAGCGCTCCAGCACGATCCGGGCCGGTACACCGCTCCCGCCTTTGAGGTGGGCGTCGGCTTCCAGAAACCAGTGCAGCGCGCTCCGCAGATGCCCCTCCGAAAATCGTCCGAGGAACGACCGCACCTGCGGCGGGTCCATGCGTAGCGTACGCGCCGCCTCGCCGTCGCGGCCGCCCTCTTGCACCAGTTCTTTGGTTTTCCAGAGGCGGCGATACTGCCATGCCAGCGATCCCAGGATGCGGAGCGGCGCTTCGCCGGCTTCGAGATTGCGCGCCAAAATGGCCAGCGCTTTTCCGCGCGCGCCTTGCGAGATCGCGAGCGTCAGATCAAACACCGACGCGCCCGGCTCCATCCCCCGCAACAGGAGCACGTCGGCTCCGGTCGCCGGGCGCCCGCCGGGCACATAGCACCGCAGCTTTTCCAATTCCCGCCGCACCGCATAGAGCGATCCGCCGCTGATCTCTTTGAGGAGCTGCATCGCCTGCTCGTCCAGCCGGACGCTGAGGCGCTCCGCTTCCCGCCTGAGCCACGGCGTCAATTGCGCGTCGCGCAGCGGCGCGCAATCGATGGTCACGGCCGCCTTGGCGAGCGCCTGGGAAAATTTCAGCCGGCCGTCCAGCTTGGGACTCACGAAGACGAGCGTGGTGCTCTCCACGGGATGCTTCAGATAGTCCAGCAAGGCGTCCGACTCACGGGCCGGCAACTTTTCCGCGGACTTCACGATGACGAGCCGCCGCTCGGCAAAGACCGGCATTGCGCTGGCGCAGGCGACGATGTCCGCGCCGGCGGCTTCGTCGCCGTAGAGCAGGTCGTAGTTGAAGTCGCCGGCGTCACCAAGAATGGCGGCTTTCAACTGCGCCAGCGCCTGGTCGCGAAGGAGATCCTCCTCCCCCACCAGCAGATAGAGCGGTGGCGGCTGGTTCAGGATCGATTCCAGTTGAAGGGCCGGCACGGTCGTGGCCATCACATCCTTGCAGGTCTCACTTGTCCGGCGCGGGGGCGGCGGCCTGTTTGTTCAGGCCACCCGATTCCAGGTGCATCAGGAAGCGCGCCGCGAGATCGGACGCCGCATAGCGGCCGGCCTGTTCCATCGCCCGGTTCTGCAGGGCGCGGTTGAATTGAAGGTCGGGAGTGATGAAAAACTCAGAGGCGCCTTTCACGGTCTGGGACCAGACGAGTTTCTTGGTTCTCGTCTCCTCGATCTTCACGAACACCACCACTTCCGTCCGGCTTTCCAACGTCGTCGTTTGACTGAAGCTCAAGGTCGGCACGGTCACCGAGAGAATGCTGCCGGTCAAGACGAGATCGGCCGCCTCCGAGTCCGGCACGACCTGCGCGCCGCTGCCCGTCGCAAACTCCTGGCGGATGTAATTGGTGTAGCGGGTCTCCAAATTGGGCTCAAAACTGCGGTTGTCGAGCGCGCGGATGACGAGGCGCGGCGGCGGCTCGTGCAACTGCGGCTGCTTGGCTCCGCCGATGGTGGGCCCGGCGCCTTCGACGCGAAATTGATAGCCGCAGGCGAAAAGCCCGGCAAGGCTCGCGAGACAAGCGAGGCTTGCGAAAAACGCTCGACTACTTTTCACTCTGCACCAATCCCGCATGTCCCGCCCGTCCCGCTCTTCGCGCGGCGTCGCCTACACCACGAAATTAATGAGCTTCTTCTCGACGTAGATCACCTTCTTCGGCTCCTTGCCCTGGAGCCATTCGGCGATCTGTTCGCGCGCCAGCCGTTCGACGGCGTCGTGCGGTGTCTCGTGCGCCGCTTCGATCTTGCCGCGAAGCTTGCCGTTGACCTGCACGGGAATGGTCATCCGCTCGCTGACGGTGAGCGCCGGATCAAAGGCCGGCCAGCTCCGCTGTGCCACGCTCGGCGTATGTCCCAGAACGGCCCACAGCTCCTCGGCGAGGTGCGGCGCGAACGGCGCGAGCAGGAGCACGAATGGTTCCAGCAGGAGCCGGGACCGCGCCTCCGCCTTGGTCATTTCGTTCGTGAAAACCATCATCTGGGAGATCGCCGTGTTGAAGCGCAACTCTTCGATATCTTCGGTCACCTTCTTGATCGTCTGGTGCAGCAGACGCTGGTGCTCGAGCGAGGGCGAGGCCGAGACGACGGCGTTCGACAGGCGGCCTTCCTCATCGACCATGAGCCGCCACACCCGTTCCAGGAAACGGGTGACGCCTTCGACTCCTCTGGTGCTCCAGGGCTTCATCGCCTCGAGCGGCCCCATGAACATCTCATACAACCGCACGGCATCGGCGCCGAACCGGTCGATCATCTCGTCGGGATTGACGACATTGCCGCGGGACTTGGACATTTTCTGATTGTCTTCGCCGAGCACGATCCCTTGATGCACCAGTTTCCTGAACGGCTCCGGCGTGCTCACCACGCCGATGTCGTAGAGCACCTTGTGCCAGAATCGCGCATACAGGAGATGCAGCACCGCATGCTCGCTGCCGCCGATATACAGATCCACCGGCATCCAGTACCGCTCCTTGGCAGGATCCACGAGCTGTGTGGCATTCTTGGGATCGACGAAGCGCAGGTAGTACCAACAGGACCCGGCCCATTGCGGCATGGTGTTCGTCTCGCGCCGCGCCGGCTTACCCGTGGCGGGATCCGTCGTTTGCAGCCACTGTTCCAGATTCGCCAAGGGGCTTTCGCCGGTGCCGGACGGCTTGAAGTTGTCGGTCTCAGGTAACGTCAGGGGCAACTGCTCTTCCGGCAAGGCTTTCGGCACGCCGTCCACCCAGAGAATCGGGAAGGGTTCGCCCCAATACCGTTGCCGGGCAAACAGCCAATCGCGAAGCTTGTAATTGACGGCCTTCTTGCCCTTCCCCTGCTGCTCGAGCCAGGCGGTGATTGTGGGGATGGCATCCGACGGCGTCAGGCCATTGATGGAGAAGCGGCCGTCGGCGGTCGCGGAGTTCACGACCGTCCCGCGCTCCGTGTCGGTAAAGGGCGCTTCCTGCACGTTGCCGCCGGTGATCACTTCACGGATGGGCAACTGGTATCGGCGCGCGAAGGCCCAATCGCGCTCGTCATGCGCCGGCACGGCCATGATGGCGCCGGTCCCGTAGCCCATGAGCACGTAGTCGGCGATCCAGATCGGCAGCCGTTCGCCGTTGACCGGGTTGACGGCGTAGCCGCCCGTGAACACCCCGGTCTTCTCCTTTTCCAAGTCCTGCCGCTGTAGATCACTCTTTTTCGCCGTCGCTTCACGATAGGCCGACACCGCGGTCTTCTGCGCCGCGCTGGTCACCACATCCACCAACGGATGTTCCGGCGCCAACACCAGATACGTGGCGCCGAACAACGTATCGGGCCGCGTCGTGAAAACACGGATTGTGCCGGGCCGGTCGGCCAAGGCAAAGTCCACCTCCGCGCCGATGGAGCGCCCGATCCAATTCTTCTGCATCTCCAGCGTGCTGGCCGGCCACTCGACCAGTTTCAAATCTTCCAACAGCCGGTCGGCATAGGCGGTGATCTTCAGCACCCACTGCCGCATCGGTTTGCGCACTACGTCGAAGCCGCCCACCTCGCTCTTGCCATCGACGATCTCTTCATTCGCCAGCACGGTCCCGAGCGCGGGACACCAGTTCACCGGCACCTCGGCGACATAGGCCAGGCCGCGCTCAAAGAGCTTCAGGAAGATCCACTGCGTCCAGCGATAGTAGTCCGGATCGGTCGTGCTGAGCTCCCGGTCCCAGTCGTAGGACAGGCCGACCCGTTTCATCTGCCGTTTGAACGTGGCAATGTTCTGGGCGGTCGTGACGGCGGGATGGATGCCGGTTTTGACGGCGTACTGCTCGGCGGGCAGACCGAAGGCGTCCCAGCCCATGGGATGGAGCACGTTGAAGCCGCGCATCCGTTTATAGCGCGACACAATATCCGTAGCCGTGTACCCTTCCAGATGGCCGACGTGAAGCCCCGAGCCGGATGGATAGGGGAACATGTCGAGGCAATAGAACTTGGGCTTCGAGGGATCGTCCGCCGCGCGGAACGGCCGATGCTCCTCCCAGTAGGCCTGCCACTTGGCTTCAATCGCGCGGTGATCGTATCCTTTGCTCATGGTGCGTGAGGGCGGTCGTGAACAAGAAGACGGACTCTAACATAGCCCCCCCCTCCTCACAAGATTGAGACGGGAGCGCCACAGGGCCGTTCGCCGACCAGTACCTACCCATGGGATTCTACAGCCAGCATCTCTTTCCCCGGCTCACGGACTGGGTCATGGCCGGCGAGGAATTCCGGCGGCTCCGGACAGACCTGCTCCGCGAAGTTCAGGCGAGCCTCGCCGTCGCCGCAAGGCGGCGGTGCGGCTAGAAGTGATAGCCGACGCCGAACACGAAATGATGGAGACGCACATCGGCGCTGTATCCGAAGTACGATCCGGCGGCCTGTCCTGACAGGTGCGCGCGGAAGTAATTGTATTTCCACTCTCCGAACAGCGAGAAGTGCGTGGTGACATACGTCCTTAGGCCGACCTGTGTATGCAGGCCCACGCTGGTACTCGATTGCGAGTAGGGAGGACTACTTCCTACGTCAGGCCGCCTGGCCGTGTGCAACAGAAACACACCCGGTCCGACACCGATATAAGGCTCGACCATGCCGGCCCGGTAGCGGGCGAGAAGGGTGGGCGCGACGACGACAAGCCGGTTCGTCGCACCCTGTTGCGTTACCGGGATCTGGCCAAGTCCTGGACTCGTGAGAGTCAGGCTTTGCTGAGGAACGTGCGGTGTCGTGATGAAGGTCTCCACTTCCACGCCCAGCCAAGGCATGACGGTAAAGTAATGTCCAAGCTTCAGACCGTACAGGACCGAGTTCTTCAGATCGATGTTCGATGCCGTCGTACCGGAAGGCAGGGGCAGCGGCCTGGCTAGCTGGGGATCGAGCACTTCCACGCGTGAGGCATCCTGCGCGACGGTGTAACCCACCTGGGCGGCCAGGTAGGTGTCCGCATGGGCACGCAGCGACGCCCCGACGACGACGTCGAGCACCACTATCAGGCCGGCCGTCAGTCTTGCGATGGAACGCTGCCCCATGGCTGGGTACTTCCCGGACCAACGAAACCCGCTCATGGGCAGCCATACAACAACACCGGCAGCGAGTCAACCGAGCGGAAAGGAGGTGCCGGCGCGGGAGGCAACCGAGAACTGGACTTGGCACTGTGAATCAGATGTGCGAGGCCGAATCGCTGGGCTGCGGACAAGCAACTTTCGTCGTCATCGATGTAGAGAGTGCGACTTGGATCGAATCCCACCAGCCGCCGGCAAGCCGGCCAATATTCCGGTCTCATCTTGAGGTAGCCCACCTCGAACGCGTCGACGATGCGGTCCACATGGCGATCCAGCCCCGTCTTGGCCGTTTTGATGGCCACGCCGCTGTCATGGGCATTGGTCACGATCGTGACCCGCTTGCCCATGGCGCGCAACTGGCGCAGGAACGTTTCGGCTCCGGGCAGGAAGCCGATCATATGGTCCAATTCCTTGTGCATGGCCACCACATCGAGACCGACACGCTTCGACCAATAATGCAGGTCTGTCCAGGCGAGCTCGCCCTCGACCGACCGATACATGGCCATCAGACGGTCACGGGCCGCTTCGAAGGAGAGCCCCTGCAGCGCGGCATACCGGCGCGGCAGCTCCTCTTCGAAAAAGAAGTTGTCGAAGTGCCGGTCCAGGAGTGTGCCGTCCATATCGAGCAGCACGTCGTCGATGTGGTCCCAGTCAGGGACGTGATGCGTGACACGCAACGAGTGACGAGTCGTAGGAGGAGTATCCATACGATGAGTATAAAGGAGCAGCAGCATGAAGACGAGGCCGTTGTCTTTGCCAAAAATCCTATGGTAGGGTCGCGCCACGCAGTTTTTGTTCTGCTCCCATATCCCCATGCCTTCCGAGTCGTCACTCGTCGCACATCACGCGTCGCCGGTTCCCACCGTCGCGATCATCGGCCGGCCCAACGTCGGCAAGTCGACGCTGTTCAACAAGATCCTCGGCGCCAAGACGGCCATTGTGGACGATGTGCCGGGCGTGACGCGCGACCGGAACTACGCCGACGCCTCCTATCGCGGCCGGCGATTTCGGCTCGTGGATACGGGCGGCTTGGAGCCCTCCGCCTCGGAGGGCGTGCTGGCGCTCATTCGCAAGCAATCAGAGCTGGCGATCGCGGAAGCCGACATTCTGATTCTCGTGATGGATGGACGAAGCGGGCTCATGCCCCCGGACCGGGAAGTCGTCCGGCTGTTGCGAGGTACGACGAAACCCGTGTTCTTCGCCGTGAACAAGCTCGATACGCCCCAGACCGAGCCGCTGCTCGCCGATTTTTACCAATTGGGCCGGGAGGAGCTGTATCCCGTGTCCGCCGAGCACGGCACCGGCGTCGCGGAGTTGCTCGATGCGCTCTATCCATTGCTGCCGGACAGCGCGGAAGAGGGCTCCGTCGCGGCGCTTCCGCGGATTGCGATCGTCGGTCGGCCGAACGTCGGCAAATCCACGCTCATCAATGCCGTGCTCGGCGAGGAGCGCGTCGTCGTCAGCGATATCCCCGGGACCACGCGGGATCCGATCGATTCACTGGTCGTGCGCGATGGCCGGCGGTATGTCTTGACCGACACGGCTGGCATCAGGCGGCGGGGAAAAATCGACCGTGGGATCGAAGGCTACAGCGTCATGCGGGCGTTGCGCACGATCGGCCGCTCCGACATCGCCGTCCTGCTCCTCGACGGCGTGGAGGGCGTGACCGAGCAGGACACGAAGATCGCGGGCGCCATCCTGAAACAGGGCCGCGCGTGCATTCTGCTGGTGAACAAATGGGACCTCCGCACGGGCCACCAGGACGCCCGCAAACGCTACGAGGCGGACCTGCGCCGCCGTTTTCCCTTTTTGCCCTGGGCGCCGGTGTTGTATGGCTCGGCCAAAGAGCCGAGTTCCCTGCGCCGGCTGTTTCCGACGATCGACGACGTCTATAAGATGTTCACCCAGCGGGTCCCGACCGGCGCCCTGAATACCTGGCTGCAGGGGATTCTGGCCAGGCATCCGCTGCCTGTCCGCAAGGGGAAGCCGTCCAAAATCACCAAGTCCGCCTTCGTGACGCAAGTCGCGACGAAGCCCCCCGTGTTCGCCTTGTTCGTGGGACATCCGCAGGACATCACGCCGGAGTACCTGCGGTATCTCGAAAATCAATTGCGCGACGCCTACGGATTTTCCGGCACGCCGCTGCGGCTGCTCGTCCGAAAAAAATAAGTGCGGCATGGGTCGCGCCCCCTCGTAAAACTCCGAGGGAACCGGCTTTCAAGTTGACTGGGCGCAAGGCTCATGCTATTCGCATAACCAAAACCCCCGCACGCCAACCGAATGCCGATGCCTCTACACTTGCCCCGCTCATCCCGCGTCTGCACGTGGATCGTTGCGCTTTCGTGCGGCTTCACGGTCTCGTTCGCCCATGCGGGGGACCCGCCGGCCGAGGCCACAGATGCCCCGGAGCCGTCGATCGCCGAGGCGTCTTCCACAGACGCCGACACCGTCACACCGTCCGTCCTGCTCAAGGGCACGGTGTGGCGCACCAAGCCCGGCATTGTCTTTCTGAAGACTCCGATCGGCCTGTTGACGCTCAGTTCGAAAACGACGTTGAAAGATTTGAAAGCGTCACAAGAGGTGACGTTTGCGATTCACGGGCCCCATGTGGCCGTCGAGATTCGCAAGCGATCCGACGGGTCACTCGTCCATCGCTATTTGACCGGGCCCTTCAAGCCGGCCGGGGGAGACGCGAAGGCGCTGGTGCGCTGGACGCTCGAAGGGGAGCAGTCCTTTCATTACGGCGCGCATGAACGGGCCCTCGCCGCGCGCCGCGACGGCGATCCGGTTACCGTCGAGGTGGACGAGGCCGGCACGGTGGCCGGCATTCACGATCTCCAGTTCGATCTGCAGATCGGTCAGCTTCCCGCCGGTAGATCGGACGCGCATCTCCTGCTCACCGGCACCGTGTCCAAGCTGAAATCGAACTTTATTTTCTTCCGCACGCCCATCGGGGTGGTGAATGTCAACGCCAAGATCGGCATCAAGCATGCCAAAGTCGGGCAGACCATGACGCTGCACATCCATCGGGACCATATGGTGGCCGACCTGTCGGCGCCCAGCGCGGCCGCGCCGGGGCATCGCTTCGTCACCGGCCCGCTGCAGTTCGCGACCCCGGAGCGCACCAGCGTGCGACTGTGGACGCCCGACGGAGAACAGACGTACTCAACGGAGCGCGCCAAGTCCACGCTCGCCGGCATCAAGGAGGGCCATCCCATCACCGTGGAGCTCAACGGGCACGGCGGCGTGGTCGATTTTCACCGGTTCAATTAGGCGGTAGCCCCCGCTGTTCCTTGACTCTGTTTTCCTTCCCTTCGTACACTGCCGATCCATATGCGCACCCAGCCTTCCGCGTCTCCGCGAGACGCTCCTACCGGCCCCCCCCGAACGCCGGTCAGTTTTGATACGCTGTACCGGGATCACGTGGATCTCATGTACCGGTTCGCGAACCGGCTCTGCGGTGAAACGGAAGCCGCGAAGGATTTGGTGCAGGAGACGTTCTTGAATGCCTATCGCGGGTTCAAGGATTTCCGGGGCGACGCGCAAATCTCCACCTGGCTCTACACCATTGCCTCGCGCGCCTGCCTGCGCATGCGGCGCAGACGCAAAGGGGCGCCGGAGCGGGAGCTCTCGCTCGAAGAATTCGTCCCGACCTCGGACGGCGAGTTCAAGCTGCAAATCCCCGTGGAGGGCCAGAGTCCGGAAGAGGCGCTGCAAAACAAGCAGCTGCGGCAGGCCCTGGACGATGCCATCAATCGGCTCCCCAAGAAGTATAAAATGGTCTTGGTCCTGCGCGACATGGAAGGTCTGAGCGCCAAGGAGGTCGGCACGATCATGGGATTGAGCGAACGGGCCGTGAAGTCGCGGCTCCATCGCGCCCGCCTGTTCGTCCGGCGCGAATTGAGCGCCCGCGGGCTGGCGGGAGACGCGCAGCCCAATCACCAGCCAGACCGGCGGTAAGAGGAGAGGCGTTATGGCCAAACGCAGCGCGACACGTCGTCCGGCGGACGCCGCCGGTCCCCATCGGCACGGCAACGGGCGGTGCCTGCGCATCCTCCGGCAGCTTTCGGCCTATATCGACGATGAATTGTCGGCGGACATTTGCCGTCAGATCCGGCTGCATCTGGGAGCCTGTCCCCATTGCGAGGACTTCGTGACGTCGTTGCGCCAAACGGTGTCGCTGTGCCGCCACGCTCCCGCGCCTCGCCTCTCCGCGACGGAGCGGGCCCGTATGCGGGACGAGATTCTGCGCGCCGCCGGGACCCGGTAACCCGCGCGGGGAGCGCGGCGCTGTGTAGGAGGAAGCCGGATGCGGCCACTCGGCATCGCATTGCTCGTCGGCATTGCCGCCTCCGGCTGGGTTCCTTCCGCGGAGACGGCAGAAGAGACCGGCATCGACGTCGCCGTCATCCTTATCAAGGATCGCCAGTTTCAACCCGACCGTACGCTCGTGCATCGGGGGCGGAAGGCCAAGCTCATCGTGCACAACCACGATGCAGAGCTCCATACCTTCGCACCGTTAGAGTTATTCGCCAAAGAGAGTTTCACGCTGGGGGGCAACGGGGCTCCGGAGTTCGGGCCGTCCGGATTCAAACGGGTCATCATTCCGCCGGACGGGCGAGCCGAGCTCGAATTCACGCCGTCCCAATCCGGCGAGTACCGGTATACCTGCGACATGCCGGGGCATCGGATGAGCGCGGTCATCGTGGTGGAATGACATGGGACGGGCCGTGGCGGGAGTCCTGATGGTCGCGGCAGCCGCCACGCCGCTCGCATGGGCGAGCGAGCCTCCTGCGCCGTCGCTCGATCTCGGGCGCCGGATCTATGAACAGCACTGCCTCGAATGCCACGGCCCTCAGGGACGCGGCGACGGCGTCAAAGCGCCGTTCCTCTCGCCCCGCCCCGGCAATCTCGTGTCGGCGGCGACCGCGGCCAAATCGGACAAGGACCTGCTGAAGGCCATCGCGAACGGGCGGCCTCGGACCGCCATGCCGGCCTGGAAAGACCGCCTGTCCGAGGAGGAGCAGCGCGAGGTCTTGCGGTACATCCGATCACTCGTGCAATTCCATCACGCGCAAACCCCGCCGCCGCCCGAGCGCTGACCGCCCAAAGCCGCATGGCAGGCCTCTTCCAGATCGATCCAAGGCCATGTTAGATTACACCGGTTTTCATCACGGCCCGTTCGTCTCACATAGGATTGGCACTATGATTCGCACTCTGTTTGACCGATCGATGCGGATGGCGGGCGCCGCCGTCATCGTGGTGAGCGTCGCCGCCCTGGGCCACGTCGCGTTCGCCGCTTCCCAAAAACCCAAGAGCCCTCCCGCCGCCCATACGGCGGCGATCGAGACCGCCCGTCGCTATGCCGAGGCGGTCTCCAGGGGAGATCGGGTCACGGCCGGACAACTGGATTTTGCCTGCCAGTATCGGATGGTGGCTACGGCACCGGCCGCGTCGAAAACCTTTCCTCCGGCGTCCGACCCGGTCTATGAGAGCTGCTGGCGCGAACTCGACGCCGCCCATGCCCCGGCCCTGAAACGGACCGATATCGCCATGGATGTCCTGTGGCCGAGCGCGGGGCCGTTGGTGTTCTACGGTGATGAGCTGCCGCAGTTGCCGGCGACGGCCTTCGTCATGGACGCGCTCGGCATCTCTCCGCCCGGCAGCGGGCTGCATCTGACCGTGGCGGGGAGCCGGGCCCTGCCGAACGGATCCTTTCCGGTGCGGCGCGGCGGCAAGATCGTCGCCGTGCCGGCGACCCTGGTCCAGTTGGCGGTACGGTATCAGGATCCCTTGACCTCCCCGGTCAGCTATGCGGCCGGCACCGTCAAATGGGCGAATACGATTAAACGGGCGCGCCGGGCCATCAAATCGCTGACGACGCAGTGGGTGGTGTTGACCGGCCTCAAGCGGCACGGATTCCCCGGGGACAGCGCCGTGTACGTCCTGCCGGTGGCCGCCGAACCGGAAGCGCCGGGCATGCCGGCTCCGAAAATTCCGTTCACGACCGACACCAGCCGGGTGGTGCCCGATTCCCTCGTGTGGTGGGGTCCCGACGACCAGCCGGGAACGCTGACGGCCGCGGCGGCCCGCGCCGCTTCCTTTCCCGAGCTTCGCGATCGGGTCGCCCTGCTGAACCGCGTGTTGATCATCGATCCGAATCAGACCGACGCGCTCATGGTGTTGACGAGAAACCTCTACGCCATGTTGCTGCGCGAAGCTGCGAACGAGCACAAGTTGATGGTGAAGGACCCCGCGCTCTCACTGGTCGTGAACGAGTTTTATTGGAACGTCTATGCGGGGGCCGAGCGGCTGGCCCTGTCGAACGGCATGGAGATGGGCGGATTCACGCAGCCCACGCCGGCGGACTTCCTGTATCGCATGTTGCCGGCGCTGGAAACCCTGGCGAAGAACCATCCGGAGCAGTTGGACAGCCGCTTCCGTCTCGGCGTCGCCTATCGGTGGAACAACGACCAACTGCCGATGATCGAGACCTTCGAAGCGTTGGTGAAGGACATCCCCGAAAGCCGCAAGACGCCCAAGGCGGAAGCGCTCCTGCAACTCGCCTGGTCGCGGATCAACAAGGTCGCGTGGAACCGGATCCTGCACGATCCCGAAAGCCTGCGCGCCTACGCGGACGCCGAGGCCTCGTTGGCGACGGCCGAGTTGCCGCTCGACAAATTTCTCGCCGAGTACACCATGGCATACAGCATGATCTTCATGCCGAACTATGGCGACAAGGCGAAAATGCTCCACCACTTGACCGAAGCCAAGCGGTGGTTCGACGAAGTGCCGGGCAAAAGCGACGACGTCTGGCGCTACTTTCTGCACACCGACCTTCTGAAAGCCGTGCTGGACGCCGACCCCAGCTTCCAGCCGATTCTGGCCTCGGCGGACGACAAGAAAGCCTAACGGGCGTGTGCCCGTTGACTCGCGTCATCACGCCGATCGGGTATGTATCTGCTGACGGCCCACGCGGACGACCTGCGCTTCCCGCCGGTGGAGGAGGCGACGCCGGACGGCCTGCTGGCCGTGGGAGGAGACTTACGCCCGGAGCGGCTCCTTGAGGCCTACCGCCACGGCATCTTTCCTTGGTACAACCAAGACCAGCCGATTCTCTGGTGGTCGCCCGATCCTCGGGCCGTGTTGTTTCCCTCCCGCCTGCACGTTCCGCGGAGCTTGGAGAAGACGATCCGGCGCGGCCGTTTCACCGTGACGGTGGACACCTGTTTTCGCGAGGTCATGGCCGGCTGCGCCGGCCCGCGGCCGCAATACCCCGACGGCGGCACCTGGATCACTCCCGCCATGCTCGAGGCCTATACGACGTTGCACCGCCTCGGGTATGCCCATTCCGTGGAGGCCTGGCAGGACGGCCGGCTCGTCGGCGGTGTCTACGGTGTCGCGCTCGGCGCCGCGTTCTTCGCCGAATCCATGTTCACCCGCGTGGGCGATGCCTCCAAAGTCGCCTTAGTGGCCCTCGTGCGCCAACTCCGAGCGTGGGAGTTTCACCTGATCGACTGCCAGCACACCTCCGCGCACATCGCGCGCTTCGGAGCGGTGGAGATTCCCCGGCAGGAGTTTGTGGCCCGCCTTCGCCTCGCGCTCACCCGCGTCGCTCGTGTGGGACGTTGGGCATTCGATCGATCCTGAGCCGGCCCGAGCGCCGGTCGATGCCTTCCGATTCCGGCAAAAAGCCGCCGTCATAAAAGCCGCTTTACCTAGGCAGTCCGCCTGGTGTCAGGGTATCGTGAACGCAGACCACGCGGCGATCCGAGCGGAGACCACACCTCCAAGGATGCCAGCCGGCATGAACGCATGGCGCAAATACGTGACGCTTGGCGGCAGCCGCCGCGTCATGATCGGGATGATCATCAGCCTGTCCATCGGCATGGTGCCGCTGACGCTTCAATTGGTCACACAGGAGTTGATCGATCGGGTCGGCGCGACCGTCGCGCTGGGCGCGGCGGACATTGCCGACAAGCTGGACGTGGTCCTGTCCGAGCGTCTCGGGGACATCCAAGGCTTTGCGCAAGCGCCGCTGCTCATCCGACGAGATCCCGCCCAGCTTCAGGCGTACCTCGAAAACATCCGCCGGATCTATCCCCTGTACCGGCAGCTGTCCATCGTGGATCGCCAGGGCCACGTGGTGGCGTCGACCGATCGCGTGGCTCCAGCCACGGTCGTTTCCCCGTCACTGCTGCGCGCCACGCTGCATCACCCCGGCCCTCAGGTGGAGGTCGTTCGCCGAGCTGACCACCCGGGCGGGTCGCTGATCGCCGTGCGCTTTGCCATGGCGCTCCACGCGTCGGATCGGGACCCGCAGGGGGCGATCATCACCGAATTGGATCAACACACCCTCCGCGCCTTGGCGACACAAACGACGCAGCACCAACAGCTCGCCGCCGTCCATCCCGCCGTTCAGGATTTTTGGGTGCTGAGCCCAGCGGGCGATGTGTTGCTGACGTCTCGGGACGAGTCGAACGAGGAGCCGGCCCCTCCCCTCGGACTCCCGTCGGCCATGATGGCACAGGAAGGGAAATCCGGTTACGTCGAGGAGCAGGATACCAGCGGGCGGAACGCGCTCACCGGCTATGCTCGCATGGCCGGCCTGCCCCTCTTTCCTGAGATGCAATGGAGCGTTCTGGTCCGCGTGGACCGCACGCAGGTATGGGACTCCATTTGGAGCGTCTTGTGGAAACTCGTCGGCATCGGCGGTGTGTGTCTGGCTCCGCCGCTCGGCCTGTTCTACTGGGCGCGGCGGCGGCAGGCCGCCGAGGAATCCCAGGCCGCCCTCGCGCGCCGGGCGCTGGAGGCCAATGAGGCCCGCATCCGCAAGATCGTCGATATCGCGCTGGACGCGGTCATCATCATCGACGCCGAGGGCACTGTCACCGAATGGAACCCGCAGGCCGAGAAGACGTTCGGCTACACGCGCGCAGAGGCGCTCGGAAACCCGCTGACCACTCTGATCATCCCGCCCGCCTACCGCGACGCCCATATGAAAGGGCTGCGCCGGTATGTCACCACCGGCGAGCACACGATTCTCAACCGGCGCATTGAAATCTCCGCGCTCCACCAAGACGGGCATGAATTGCCGATCGAACTGGCCGTCATTCCGTTGCATGTCGGCGAGCAACTCTCGTTCTGCGCGTTCCTCCGCGAGATCACCGAGCGCAAGCGGGCCGAAGAGGAACTGCGCGGGTCGAAGGCGTTCCTCGACTCCGTCGTCGACAACCTCCCCACCATGGTGTTCATCAAGGAGGCCAAGGATCTCCGGTTTGTCCGGCTCAACAAGGCGGGCGAAGAGCTGATCGGCTGCTCGCAGGTCGAGCTCCTGGGGAAGTCGGACCACGACCTGTTCCCCAAGGAGCAGGCCGAATTTTTCACGCGGCACGACCGGACGGTCTTAGCCAGCGGCTGCCTGCACGATATCCCGGAAGAACCGATTCAGACCAAAGAAAAGGGCACGCGCTTTCTCCACACGAAAAAGATTCCCATTCTGGACGGCTCGGGACAGCCGCAGTACCTCCTGGGGATTTCCGAAGACATCACAGAACGCAAGCGGGCTGAAGACGCGCTGCGGCACTCGCAAGAGGCGGCGGAAGCGGCCAACAAGGCGAAGAGCGAGTTCCTGGCCAATGTAAGCCACGAGATCCGGACACCGCTCAATGCCGTGCTCGGCACGTTGGAGCTGCTGGCAGAAACCGCCGCCACGGACGAGCAGCGCGAGTACGCCGCCATGGGGAAGCGGGCCGGGACGGTCCTGCTCCATCTCGTGAACGACCTGTTGGACATGGCCAAGGCCGAAGCCGGAACGCTCCGCATCGAGTCGCATCCGTTCGACGTGCGGGAAATCGCCCGCCGGGTGCACGACATGATGGCGGGCCGCGCCCAGGCCAAAGGCCTCGCCTTGCGCGTCGCCATCGGCGAGGCGGTGCCTGCCCGGATTGAAGGCGATGCCACCCGGCTGCAACAGGTGCTGCTCAATCTCATCGGCAATGCCGTCAAATTCACCGAGCGCGGCCATGTCACGCTGACCGTGTCGACCGCACCCGAAGGCTCGCCTCCGGGTCCGCTGCAGTTCGCCGTCAGCGACAGCGGCATCGGGATTCCGCACGACCAGACCGGTGCCATCTTCGAACGCTTCACGCAGATTGATTCAGGGGACAATCGCAAATATGGCGGCACCGGCCTCGGCCTGTCGATCTGCCGGCAATTGGTGAACCTGATGGGAGGCAGGATTTGGGTCGAAAGCGAGCCGGGGCACGGGAGCCGCTTCATGTTTACACTCCCCTGCCAGGCCGCTTCGGCCGCCCCGCGGCTACGGGCGGCGCAGGAACCCCGCGGAGGGACGACGAGATCGGCAATGCCCGCTCGGGAGCTCGATGGTCCCCATATTCTGATCGTGGATGACTTCCCGGAAACCCTGCAGCTCGCCAAAGCGTATCTGCTGCGGCACCCCTGCCAGGTGGACCTGGCCGAGAACGGACAGGACGCGCTCGCCCGCTGCCGCCTGTATCGCTACGACGTCGTGCTGATGGACATGCAGATGCCAGAAATGGATGGCTATGCGACGACGGCGGCGCTGCGCGCGTGGGAGCAAGAGCACGGCCTGCCGCCTGTGCCGGTTGTCGCCATGACGGCCGATGTGCGGGCCGAGGCCCGGACGCGGAGCCGCGCCAGCGGCTGTACGGAGTTTTTGGGCAAGCCGTTTACGAAACACGAATTGCTCGCCGCCATCCAACACTGTATCGGGCAGCCGGCGGGAGCCGTAGCCTCGACGACGATGCCGATGCCGGCGGATCAGGAGTGGATACCGTTCCGGCGGGCCTTCCTGCAAAACCGGCGGGAGGAACTCCCCATCCTGGCCGAAGCCTTCGCTGCCGGCGACTTCAACGCCATCGCCACGATCGGCCATCGCATCAAAGGGCTGGCCGGCTCCTACGGATTCACCGCCATCGGCGAGGTGGCTGCGGCCCTTGAGCAAGCAGCGAGAGAGCAGCAGGCAGAGGCGGTGGAACGGGGACTCCAACGGCTGACCGGTCTCGTCATGGCCACGGATGAGACATCCGGGCAAGCGGCCTAGCATCCATGAAGAAAGGACGCGCGACATGAGCATCTTGATCATCGACGACTTTGAAGAAGAGCGGGACTTCTTGCGGCTCGTGCTGGAAAAAGCCGGCTACGGCCCGGTCGTCACGGCCGCCTCAGGGCAAGAGGGTCTGGAGGTGATGGGCTTGACCGGACGGCGGGTGACCCGCTGCGACGCCGACGTCATCCTGATGGACATGATGATGCCCGACATGGACGGGCTCGAAACCTGCCGGCGCATCCGAGCCGTCGACCATCTCCAGCACTTGCCGATCATCATGATCACGGCCAAAACGGAGTCGGCCGATTTGCAGGCCGCCTACACGGCGGGCGCCACGGATTTTCTCCGGAAGCCCGTCATGCCGGTCGAGCTCGTGGCGCGGGTGTCGACCGCGCTCAGCCTGAAACAGGAATTGGACGCCCGCCAGGCCCGCGAGCAGGAGCTGCTGCGCAAGACGGCGGAACTGGAGCAGGCGTACCGGGACCTGAAGAGTTTGCGGGGCCTGATCGCCATCTGCGCCAAGTGCAAGCGCGTCCGATCCGACGGCTCCTATCGCAAGCGGATCGAAGATTTCCTGGAGCAACAGCTCGACACCAAGATCGAGCGTGATATCTGCCCGGCTTGCATGCAAGAAGCGCTGCCGAAGGCGGGCTAGC
>CAZXRB010000072.1:0-18215 GCA_964642845.1 uncultured Nitrospira sp. | reverse complement strand
CCCGGCTTCTCGGGCGCCGATCTGGCGAACGTGATCAATGAAGCGGCTCTGCTCTCGGTGCGGCGCGGGAAAGATCAGGTAGGCTCGGCGGAGCTGCAGGAAGCGGTCGAACGGGTCATCGCCGGGCTGGAAAAGAAGAATCGGGTGCTCAACAAGATGGAAAAGGAGCGCGTGGCCTATCACGAGACGGGACACGCCATCGTGGCCTTGTTGCTGCCCGGCGCCGATCCGGTGCAAAAAATTTCCATCATCCCCCGCGGGATCGCCGCGTTGGGCTACACGCTCCAGCTGCCGACGGAAGACCGCTTCCTGATGACGAAGTCGGAGTTGGAAAACAAGATCGCCGTCCTGCTGGGCGGGCGGATCGCCGAGGAGCTGATGTTCGGCGAGGCCTCGACCGGCGCCCAGAACGATTTGGTCAAGGCGACCGATATCGCGAAGAGCATGGTGAAGGCGTACGGCATGAGCGAGAAGCTGGGCACGATCACGCTGGAGCGGGAACGGCAGCCGCAGTTCCTTCAGATTCAAGCGCCGCAAGAGAAGGGCGACTATTCGGAAGAGACGGCGCGCGAGATCGATTGCGAAGTCCGCCGCATCGTGGACGAGCAGTATGCGAGGGTGAGCCGCTTGCTGGCCGAGAAAAAAACGGCTCTCATCGAAGGCGCTCGGCGATTGCTGGCCAGCGAAACCATCAGCGGCGAGGAATTGAAGAGTGTCTTGGCCAACGCGACTTCTTCGCCCTGACATCTGCCGCGTCGCACACTCTGGCTGACAAGAAACAGGCTGGCAGGCTTCCCTGGAGTATTGTCGGCGAGCATCTGATGATTGCGCTGGCGGTGATCGGCTTCATGTACGGACTCGGACGGGGGATCGACGCGGTCATGAAATGAGTCCGTTTGCGGCGCCGCTCCCCACGCAGGTGGGCGCACAAGCCCTTCTCGATGCGGGCGTTGCCGATCACTCGCCTGAGAAACGCGGCGGGCCATCTCGTGGATTCCCCCGAGACCTACTCCAGGGCCGGCCCGACGCCGGCATGGGCTGCGAGGATGACCGCATGCAACCGATCCACGGCCTCTGCTTTTGACAGACAGCCTCTTCCACCGGCCTGCCACATATCGGATTCCAGCGATGCCGTCCAATGAACGGTGAGGCCTATGACGACGGGCGCATGCGCCAGCGCGTGCAGCCGGCGCGTCGCCTCGATGCCGCCGAGCCTGGGGAGTTGCACGTCCATGAGCACGACGTCCGGCTGGAGCTGACCGGTCAACACCAGCGCTTCTTCCCCGTCGCGGGCCTCGCCCACGACGGTCATGTCAGGATGTTCGTCGATCAGCGCGCGAAGACATGAGCGCATGGCGGCATGGTCATCCACGAGCAGGATGCGGACGGGGTTTCTGATTTCCGAGGACTCGTCGAGAATCTCTGTGCGCTCGCCGGCAGGCGATGAGACGCTTTCGTTACGCTTCATAGGCCACCTCCCTCTTCTGCCTCCGCCGATCACGCCAACGTGCAGAGAGCCGGGCCAGTCTCATTCAGCACAAACAGTGCCACCTGGCTGGGGCGCCGGTAAGCGGGAGGCACCTAAGTCTTGATAGCTATAGCCAATCCGTTGTGGATAGGCTCACTCCCCACACGCGGAGGATCGTCCTGGACAGTTCACGCGCGCCTGAGCGGGACCGAAGGGCGTGTCCTACGCCGCTGTTTGCAACTCCCGCTAGGGAACACCCTAGTGGCATTCCTCCTTCCAGACTGTCGATGAGGACGGACAAGCACAGCGTGAAGCGTATCGCGCCCTTCGACGGGACTCAGGGCCGTGAGCATGTCGAACGGTGAAGCGTATCTCGTTTGCGAGATACGAAATACGAGTGACGAGATGCTGATCAAGGAGAAGCCGCCTGACGAACTGCTCGCTGTTGGCTTCCCGGCTCATGATGTGGGATAGTTCCGCATCCTCACAACGGGAGGGCCAATGTGATGAGAGGATGGGCTTTGCTCTCGCGCTGGCGGGACTGGCGCTGGGTCCCGGCATGGTGACGGCGCAGGCGGAGGCGACCGGTCGTCCGCCCCATCGAGTGGTCAGCCACATCAACTCGGGCGACGAACCGGTGCCGCGGGGCGCCTTGAACAACATCCGGCATCTCTATCAGGAAGTCGGGCGCGAGCAGTTAACGGTCGAACTCGTCGCGCACGGCGCGGGGTTGACTCTCCTGACCAAGCACACCACCGCGTTCGGCCAAGACCTCGCCCAACTGCAGACTCAGTACGGCGTGCGGTACACGGCCTGTTCCAACACCATGAAGGCCATGAATTGAAACATCGGATCATTGCTGATTGGTTCATTAAGGAAATGAGCACATCGTCAATGAGACCATGAATCAATCTGCTGCTGTGGCATTCTGCGCCAGTCGGCAAAATCCACCGTGGTGCGTTTCTCGCCAGCCCGCAAACTCGACGGTCGCCCCCGCCCGCACCGTCTAGACAACCCCTTGTTCGCCCGCGACTTTTGTCGATGCGGCTCGATGGCATCGCACTCGCAAGACACAGTGGTATGGCGGGGACGCTTGAGGTCCGCGAGTGAGCTGGGAGGAACGGCGTTCGATGAAGGGGCGGTTCTGTCAGGCGGCGATTCTTCTGTGGGTGGTCACGGTCGGCGCCGTCGCGTGGCTGTTCGTGCACGGCTGGACGACAGCCGGCGCGGATCAGCGGACGGCGGTCGTGCTGAGCCCCTCCGAGCGGGATCAGATTTTGAGCGAGATGCGGTTGTTGTTGAAAGCGGTGCACCATGTGATCGACGGCTTGGGCGCGCCCGATCCGGACCGGCAAGCCATGGCGGACGCGGCGAGAGCGGCGGGGGTGGGGATGGCCGCAGACGTGAATCCCGCCGTCATGGCGAAGCTGCCTCTCGCCTTCAAGCAAATGGGCATGTCGATTCATCGTGATATGGACGCGTTGGCCGACGGCATTCTCCAGCAGGAAACCGCGCCGCACATCCTGCGGCGCTTGTCGAGCATGACGGCTCGTTGTACGACCTGCCACGATCTGTATCGGCTGGTGGGGCAGCCATGACGCCGGTCGCTTCCCGGTCGCAACCGCGGACCATCCTGGCGGCTTCCCTGCTCGCCGCCGTCTTGCTCGCGGGGGAAGCGGGCCTTGTGCTCGCCGCACAGGGCCAGCGCGAGACCGCGCCGGGGGACATGCGAAGAGGCAAGATCATCTTCGTGAAGTACTGCGCCGGTTGCCATGGCACAGGGGGGCAGGGTGACGGCTATCGCCTGCTGGGTCCCAATCCGGCCAACCTCACGGCTCCGGCCACGCAGCAGAAGCCGGATGCGGCGCTCTTGGCGACGATTCACGAAGGCCGGCCCAACATGCCGAGCTGGCAATCCCGCCTCAGCGACGAGGAGAGCGGTGATGTGCTGGCCTACGTCCGCACGCTGGGCGGGAATTCCGGCGGTCACGGGCGGCGTTGAATCTTTTGCGGGGCGGGGTTCTCTAAGGCAGGTAAGGCATGTCGTCGCCGGCCGCGAGGACATCGAAAAAGCAGCCGGCGGTTCACTCACATGGTGAGAGGGAGGTGGGCCATGACCTGTAACGTCGGAGGCATTGAACGACCCGTTCGCATCGTCGTGGGTATTATTCTCATCGGCATCGGCGCATTCGGTTCGTTGCCGGTCGGCGGGATGGCGGCGGCTTTGATCGTGGGCACGGTCGCGCTCGTGACGGGCGCCATCGGGTTCTGCCCGGCCTGGGCGCTCTTCGGCATCAATACCTGTCCTGCAAAAGACGTGAAGCGTATCACGTGAAGCGTGAAGCGTTCGGTTCTACGAGATACGAGCGACGAGATACGAGATGCAAGAAGGGCGGCGAACGTTCTTCCGCCGCGTGACGGCGCTGGCGATGTCGGTCATCGGTCTGGGGCTGGCGGTCCCGCTGGTTGGCTACGTTGTCTCACCGGCCTTGAAGCGGCGTGAGAGCCTGTGGACCGACGTCGGTGCCGTGGATGCCTTGCCGATCGGACAGCCGACGCAGCTCGAATCTGTCACGACGGCGCGCGACGGCTACATGGAATCCCGCGTCCGCAAGGCGGTCTGGGCCGTGAAGCAGGACGACGGGCGGGTCGTGGTCTATTCGCCGATGTGCACGCATTTGGGTTGCGGCTACACTTGGGATGCCGCGGACCGCCGGTTCGAATGCCCGTGCCATCTGAGCAAGTTCTCGATCACGGGGGAGGTGCTCGGCGGACCGGCGCCGCGTCCGCTGGACCGCCTGCCCAGCAAGGTCGAACAGGGCCGCCTCTTGGTGCTCTACAAAGAATTCAAGGCGGGGCTGCCGCGACAGGTGGAACTGTGAAGCGGTCTGTCTCGTCTATTTGGTCCATCCAGTCTGTCTGGTCAGGAGACGAGATGGACCAGATAGACCAGGCACCAGATAGACGTTTTTGAGATGCCGTCCCGATTCTACACCTGGCTCGACAGCCGCTTGCGGCTACGGCCGGTCCAAGAGACGCTGCTGAACGAACCGATCCCCGGCGGGGCGAGCTGGATCTACGTGTTCGGGTCGGCCACGCTGTTCTTGTTTTTGCTCCAGGCGATCACCGGCATGTTCCTGGCCGTCTACTACGCGCCGACGCCCGACCACGCCTACGACAGCATTCAATTCATCGAACAGGACGTGGCGTTCGGGTCGTTCGTGCGCGGCCTGCACCACTGGGGCGCTTCGGCGATGGTCGTGGCGATCGGGCTGCACATGCTGCAGACCTTTCTGTACGGCGCCTACAAGCCGCCGCGCGAACTGATGTGGATGGTCGGCGTCGTGTTGTTCCTGATCGTCATGAGTTTCGCCTTCACCGGCTATCTCCTCCCGTGGGATCAGACCGCGTACTGGGCCACGCAGGTCGGCATCAACATGGTGGGCACGGTGCCGCTCGTCGGCGAGTTCCTCATGCGGGTGATGCGCGGCGGGGAGCAGTTGGGCGCGTTGACGCTGTCCCGGTTTTTTGCGGTGCATGTGCTGTTCCTCCCCGCGCTGCTCGTGACCTTGGTGGCGGCGCACCTCTTCATTCTCCGCCGCGTCGGCCCGGCCGGTCCGTGGACCGATCGGCGCGCCGAGTTGGCGCACGAACCGTTCTATCCGCGCCAGGTCTACATGGATGCGGTGGTCATGTTGGCCGTCTTCCTCATCGTCGCCGCGTTGGCCGTCGCGGTACCGTTTCCGCTGAGCGACAAGGCCGATCCCTCCGACACGAGCTTTGTCCCGGTGCCAGAATGGTACTTTCTCTTTTACTACGAACTGTTGAAATACGTGCACGGGCCGCTGGAGCCGCTGGCGACCTGGATTCTCCCGATGGTGGTGGTGCTGATCATGCTGTTCTGGCCGTTCATCGATCAAAATCCCGCCCGCCATCCGGTCAAGCGTCCGGCCGCGTTGACCGCCGGCGCGGTGTTCTTGCTGGTCGTGTTCTCCTTGCTCGGCATCTCGATCCGCAACCTCTATGCGGTGCCGCGCGTGGATCCGGCGGTTGCGCGGGGCAAAGTGCTCTATATCCAGTTCGGCTGTGCCGGCTGCCACCGCATTCACGGCGAAGGCGGGGCCGTCGCGCCGGACTTGTCCTTCGTCGGCGACAGCAGGCCGGACCGGGAATGGCACCTCAAGCATTTTCGCGATCCGCAATCCGTGTCGCCCGGCTCTTTCATGCCGAAATTTCCGCTCACCGATCAACAGTTGAACGATCTCACCAGCTACATGGTGAGCTTGAAGAAAGGTTCGGACGGCCGCTGAATCCTTTTTCCCGCATCGGCCTCTCAGCCAGCAGACGCGCGCGGCGCTCGCCTGTAGCACTGTGCACCAGAGAGAAGGACGGGCTGTCGCCTTTGTCGCCATCTAAGGGGTCAGGCACCCTATGCGCGGAGCGCCCTACGGGTCTTTCAGACAAAGGGTGCCTGACCCCGTGCATGGCATATCTATCGCAAGACTGGGGGCATGATGCGAAGAATGGTGGCCTGGGTCGCGCTGGCCCCGCTCATCGGTTGCACGGCAGTCCAAGATACCTATCTCCAGCCGCCGCGTCCCGCTCCGCCGGAGCGCGCGAGACTCGATGCCTTGTTCCTCCCTCCCAGCCCGGATACCATCCCGGGGGATGTGCGCGGAGAACGGATTCGTCTCGGCTATGAACTGGTCGTCCGCACGCAAGAGTACGCCAAGCCCTATGTCGGGAACGGCCTGAACTGTACCAACTGCCATCTCGATGCCGGGCTCAATCCGAACGCGGCGTCCTTCGTCGGCCTCGCCGTCTTGTATCCCGAATATCGTGCCCGCGCGGATCGCCGCATGACGCTGGCGGATCGGATCAACGAATGCTTCGAACGCAGTTTGAACGGCCGTCCCTTGTCGCCGGACAGCTCCAAGCTGCAGGCCATCGTTTCCTATATCGAGTGGCTTTCACAGAACGTCCCGCGCGACAGTCAGGTGCCCTGGCGCGGCATTCCCCGCCTCACGGCGCCGCGCCCGCCGGAACCGGCGAACGGAAAGAAGGTCTTTGCGACGAAGTGCGCCTTCTGTCATGGCGCGAACGGCCAAGGCACGATGGCGGGGCCGCCGCTGTGGGGCCCCCGTTCGTACAACATTGCGGCCGGCATGGCGCGTGTGAGCGTGGCGGCGAGCTTTATCAAAGCCAACATGCCGCGCGGCTGGGGGTGGACGGTCACGGATGAAGAAGCGTTCGACGTGGCCGCCTACGTCAACGGGCAGCCGCGTCCGGATTTTCCGGCCAAGCAGGACGATTGGCCCAAAGGCGGCAAGCCGGCGGATGTGCCGTACTGACACCGGGACGCGTGAATGATCAATGTTCAATGAACAATGATCAGTTCGACGTGGCCTCACATTCAACATTGAAAATGGATCAGTGAACATTGAACCTTCATGCAGAGCGAGAATGATTGACGGAAATGCCAACGAGGTGAATGTCGCGATGCCGGTGTTCCCCTGGTGGGCCGGCGGGCTGGGCATCGGGCTCGTGCTGATCGTGGCGGTGGCGCTCGTGCAGCCGATCGGCGTGTCCGCGCAATATGTCGTCCTGACCGGCGTGGGGTTTGCCGTCACCGGCTACTGCCCAGGGACGGCGCTTGCCGCAGCGGCGGAAGGCAAACCCGACGCGTGGATGACCGTCGCCAGCGGCCTGGTCGGGGCCCTGACGTTTGCGTTTCTCGTTCCGGTGTTGGAAGCGGTGCTGACAGCGCTCGGCCGCTTCGGCCCCGTCACGCTTCACGGCTTGCTCGGGTTGCCCGGGCTGGCGCTCGCGGTCCCGTTGAGCCTCGTGTGCCTCTGGGTGGCGGTCCGGCTGCCCGAGGCGGGGAGGAACCTATGAAGCTCTCGGTCACCTACCACGGCGGAACACGCCACGACATCGCCAGTGGATCGCATCGCGTGGTGACGGATCAGCCGGTCGAGGACGGCGGGCACGACGCCGGCATGAGCCCGGTCGAGCTGTTTGTCGGATCATTGGCGAGTTGCGTCGGCTATTTCGTCGGCCGGTTTTGCGCGCGGCATCACATTCCCAGCGACGGGTTGCGCGTGGAGGCCGAGTGGGAGATGGCCGAGAGCCCGCACCGAGTCGGCTCCATCGCACTGGCGATTCATCTGCCGCATCGGATCACGGCGGAGCAGAAAGAGCGGCTCCTGAAGGTCGCGCACGGCTGTACCGTGCACCAATCGATCGCGGTGGCGCCCACCATCGGCATCGCGTTGAATCCTTCCGCGCAGGCAGGAGCCAAGAGCCCGTCATGAGCCTGTCACGGCGCCATCTGTTCAAGTGTCTGTTGCAAGGGCTGTCGGCCGGTCTGTTTCTTCATCGGTCGTTTTCGGTCTCGCACGCCGGGCATGACGACGCGGGCCGGGACGTCACCGGCCCGTTGACGACACGGGTCACGCGGCCCTACGACGCCGAAACGCCCGTGCGGGAGTTCACGTCGTTCCTCACGCCCGCGCATCAGTTTTTTGTCAGAAGTCATTTTGGGCCGCCGTCGCCTGAGGCCGTGTCCGAGGCGCAATGGACGCTGCGGGTCGGCGGGTCGGTCGAGCACGCCCGCGAGTTTCGGCTCGCGGATCTCCGGCGGATGGAGGCGGTGACGATCACGGCGGTGGTGCAGTGCAGCGGCAACGGCCGGGCGTTTTACCGCCCGAAGACGCCCGGTGTGCAGTGGGAACGGGGCGCCGTCGGCAATGCGGAATGGACGGGCGTGCGGCTGCGGGACCTGCTGCGGCACTGCGGCGTGCGGGATGACGGCCGGCACGTGCAGTTCCAGGGCGCCGATCGGCCGGTGGTCGCCACGGTCCCGTGGTTCATCCGCAGCATTCCCATCGCCAAGGCGCAGCATCCCGACACGATCTTGGCTTATGAAATGAACGGGCGGCCGCTGCCTTTGTTGCATGGCGCGCCGCTGCGCGTCATCACGCCGGGATGGATGGCGGACTCCTGTATCAAATGGTTGACGGAGATCACGGTGCAGGCGGAGGAAGCCAAGGGCTATTACATGCAGACCGCCTATCGTGTGCCCATCACGCCCGTTCAGCCGGGGGAATCGGCCGCCGGTCCCTCTCTGCCGGTCGAAGCCATGGTGGTCAAGTCGCTCATCGCGGCGCCGCAGGACGGCGAGGCGGTCAGAGTCGGGCCGGTGGCGATCCAAGGCGTGGCCTGGGGCGGGGAGGCACGCGTCGCGCGCATGGAGGTTTCGTTGGATGAGGGGCGGACGTGGGAGCCGGCTCGCCTGTTGGGAGAGGAGCAGCCGTATGCGTGGCGACCGTGGCAATACCTCTGGAGGGTGAAAGCTCCCGGCCGGTACACGCTCGTCTGCCGCGCGACCGATACGCGAGGAGAGACGCAGCCGGCGGCGAGCCCGTGGAATCCCAGCGGATTCTTGTGGAACGGATGGGACCGGATCACGATCACCGTGACCGGAACGTGAGGCGTCAGGCGTGAAGCGAACGAAACAGGCGGTCACCGGTCTGCTTTTCTTCACGGGCGTTCTTGTCTGTGCCATGACGACGACCGCGCAAGAGGAGGATCGAGACGCGCTCGCGACAGCCCTGGCGCCGCGGGCGGAGGGATTGATCATTGCGCGCTGTTCGGTCTGCCACAGCCCGGATCTGATTGCGCAACAGCGATTGCCGCGAGACCGCTGGATGGCCGTCGTCGACAAGATGGTGCATTGGGGCGCGGAGGTGTCGCCCGAAGAAGCGGCGCTCCTGGTCCGCTATCTCTCGGCGCGCTATCACCCGGGAGCGCCGGATCACCTGCCGCCCATCGAAGTGGCGCCGGCGCACCCGTTGGCCCCTGAGCCCACGGCGGAGGAGCCGGTGACCGGCGTGGCCGACCGCGGGGCCGCGCTGTTCGCGCACAACTGCCAAGCCTGCCACGGCGCCGGCGCGATGGGCGGTATGGGGCCGAAGCTGGCCAAGAATCCGATCCTCAAGCACGAGGATTTGTTCTGGGAGACCGTTCTGCATGGCCGCGGTCCGATGCCGGCGTGGGGATCGGCCCTGAGCTCTCAGGATATTGCGGATATTTATGCGTGGTTGGTGATGCAATGAGAGGAATCTGTTGATCTGACGATCTGTCGAGTTGTTGATGTGTCGGGTCTTCCAATGGACAGATCAACAATGAACAAATCAACAGATTCTTCCGGCGAAAGGAGGGGCGATGCACGGTCGGACAAGAAGGGCGCTCATCGGTGTGGCATTGATGCTCGTCGTCGGCGCCCTGTCTGCGCCGCGGCTCTTGTTCGGCGGCGACCAGCCGCGGGCGAAGGAGTTGCTCCAACAGGCCTGTGCGCAATGCCATCGCCTGGAAGGCCAGCCGGACTCGCGGTTCAATCTGCGCGCGCCCGATCTGATCTGGGCCGGCAGCAAATATCAGCGGCCTTGGCTCATTCGCTGGCTGACCGGCAAGGAAGCGCCGCTCTATGCCAAAGGCTATCGATGGGATCTGAGCGAGGGACCGGTCAAGCACCCCGTCGTCACGGAATCGGAAGCTGAGGCGATTGCCGACTACTTCGAGAAGCACAACAAGGACCCTCGCGTGAAGGTGGGCGCGTTCGACGTGATGAAAGTCACCAAGTTCGAAGCCGCGTTCGGCGGCGTGGCCTATAAAGCCCATGCCTGTCTCGGCTGCCATACGATCGAAGAAAACGGAACGATCATCGGCGGACCTCAAAGCACGGCCCTTCAGAAGGCCGGCCAACGCTACAACATGGATTGGCTGTTCCGCTTCGGGCAGAATCCGCAGGACTTCGTGCCGCACAGCGGCGAGTTCCTGGCCGACGCCACGGAGCCGCAGTTGCGCGCGGTGCTGGGGTTTCTCGCAGTCCAGGGGGTGCCGGACTTCACATATTATGAACCCTGGACGGCGCCCGAGTTCGGCAAGGCCAGCGTCGGCCGCGGCAAGGTGATCTACAAAGAGTATTGCGCCCAGTGCCATGGCTTCACCGGCAAGGGGGATGGGCCGGCCGCGTCCGGCTTGGAGCCCAAACCGGCGATCCATGCCAATATCGCCTTCGACCAACTGCCGACGGAATATTTATACAATATGATCAATCACGGCGGCGCGGCCATGGGCAAATCGGCCAACATGCCCTATTGGGGCCTCACGATCGGCCAACAGGGTGTGGCGGACGTGATGGCCTACTTGAAAGCGACGTTCAAGGGACCGAAGTCGTGAGGCATGAGATGGCCACGTTGCCCTTCATGGCGGCGAAAACCGCGAAGGAACAGGGGCATGATGTCGTGCTGTGGTTGTGGAACGAAGCGGTGACGCTCGCCAGAAAGGGCACGGCGGATCATGTGACCGGCGTCAATCTGACGCCGCTGAAAGAGTTGCTGGCCGCCGTGCAGTCGGCCGGGGTCCCGATCTGGGTGTGCGGCGCCTGCGCGGTGGCCCGCCAGATCGGCGCCGAGCACCTGGTGGCCGGGGCGACGATCAAAGGCATGCCGGATTTCATCAAAGCGGTGGCCGAGCGGGATCACAACGTGGCATTCTGAAACGACTCCGTTTCCGGCGAAAGGGTGTGCATGATGGATGACAAAGATCACGCGGACCATCCCAAGGACCGCAAAGACCGGATGGAGGGCGACGGCGCCGGGGTGGCGGCCGAGCTGGAACGCATTCCCACCGCGGTGCCGCGGGAGGGCGACGGCTACCGGGCGTCCGGCGACGGCGAACTCCTCCTCAGCGCCGAAGACCTTCGTCGGATCAACACGCGCAAAGGCCTCGTCCAACTGCTGCGGAACAAGGACATCGAGCTCCACGATGTCCTCAAGACGCTGAAGTACGAAGAGGAGCTGCGGGCCCTGCAAGTCGAGCTGGTTCGACTGCAGCGTTGGGTGCAGAGCAGCGGCCAGCGCATCGCGATTCTGGTCGAGGGCCGGGATGCGGCGGGCAAGGGTGGGACGATCCGCCGGTTCACGGAGCATCTGAATCCGCGCGCCATGCGCGTCGTCGCCTTGCCGAAGCCGACGGACGAGGAACGCGGCCAGTGGTATTTCCAGCGCTATATCCGCCAGCTGCCGAACAAGGGCGAGATCGTCTTCTTCGACCGCAGCTGGTACAACCGGGCCGTGGTCGAGCCGGTCATGGAGTTCTGCAGCAAGAAGGATCATCAGCGCTTCATGCAGCAGGTCACCGAATTCGAGCACATGCTCTATGAGGACGGCGTCACCATCATCAAATTCTGGTTTTCCATTTCAAAGGAAGAACAATTCAGGCGCTTCGAGGCCCGGCGGAAGAATCCGCTCAAGCAATGGAAGTTGAGCCCCGTGGATGAAAAAGCGCAGGAGCGGTGGGACCTGTACACGCGCTACAAAGAAGAAATGTTCAGCAAGACGCACACCACGTTCAGCCCCTGGATCATCGTCAAGGCGAACGATAAACAGGCCGCGCGGCTGGAAAGCCTCCGCTATGTGCTGAATCTCCTGCCATACAAGGGCAAGGAGCTGGCGCAGATCCGATTGACGCCGGACCCCAATGTGGTGGCGCGGTTCCATCGCGAGATGGTCGAGTTGGACTTGTAAGACGTGAGGCGCGAACAGTCGCAGTAGGAGGCCAACGTCGTCGGCTCCGATCCCTCACACCATAGAGCGCGTGGGCAGCTGATTTCGACCTCGCAACGTCGCGCCCAGCGCTGGAACGGGAGGTGCCTCATGAGATCCACCAGCATCCTACTCAACGCAGCCGGTTTCACACTCTGCGTCCTCGGTCTTGGAGGCGCCGCCTTTGCCGCCAAAGAATCGGGCGGCGTGCCGTTGGACATCGTGGTGGATTACCTCCACGCCGTGCTGGCGTCGGACCGGACCTTCTATACCGTCCATGTCGTCGAGCGGATGCAACAGCGAGGCGTGATCGCGGCGGGGGAAGAATGGCGATCGAAAAACGTCTTGCCGCTTCCCGCCCAGTTCTTTCAGGAGTCGTCCAGCCTGGCGGCTCTCACGGGAGTGCCGGTGCAATACCGGCTGATCAGTCTCCATCCCATCAACAAGCAGAGCGGACCTTCGACGGACTTCGAGCGAAAGGGATTGGAAGCGGTGATGGCGGAGCCGGATCGTCCGTTCAAAGGGTTCATCACCGAAGGAGAGACCAGGCGCTTTGCAGCCCTGTATGCGGATCGCGCCGTCTCGCCGGTCTGTGTCAGCTGCCATAATGCGCATCCCGCCAGTCCCAAGCACGACTACAAGCTCAATGACGTGCTGGGTGCGGTGTGGATCTCCATCCCGGCTCCAGAATGAGCAGCGGGCCGCTCATTGCGCGTGCGCCCAGAGAAGCCGAGCGAATTGTGTGCCGGGTCCTTGCCGGATTGATGGTCCTGTTGCCTTTTGCGACAGCGTATTTTTCCGGCCGTACCTGAATGCCTCAGGGCCTCATCGCTCCTGCACTACGGCCGTCCTAACACTTCGTCTTTCCGCTACCATTTCAGACTCCATCGGCCGGATGGTGTGGCACAGCCTTCGCTTTTGGCTTCGTATCACCTTGTCATCTAAGGAGGCGCGCAATGGAAGACCAACGGGCTCACTATTCAGCACAGGCTTTGGCCTTGGCGTTTCTCGGAGGCGCTGTTGCGGGAGCGGTCGCGGGGATTCTGCTGGCGCCCAAGTCCGGCGAGGAGACCCGCCGTGCGCTGAAGGGGTACGCGAAAAAGACGGAAGAAGAGGTCATCGAGATGGCCAAGGAGGTCCGGGCGGCCCTCGATGAAACGATCGAACGGGGCAGACACTTCATCGCCGAAAGGAAGGCGGATGTCGAGGCGGCCATCAAGGCCGGCCGGGAGGCGGTGAAGAGCAGCACGGAGAAGTGCTGTAGCTGAGGATCGACCGTGCGAGCCATTCGTTTTCACGGCCGGGGCGGGCAAGGGGGCGAAGACGGCCAGCCGGGTCGTCGGGCCGTGTAAGAGTAAGGTCATGAGCGACAGGCTTCATCTCGTGTGTCCCCATTGCCGGAGCCTCAACCGGGTGCCTGCGGCGCGCGTGGCCGATCGTCCCAAGTGCGGGCAATGCCATGCCCCGCTCTTCACCGGCCATCCCATCGCACTGACCTCGGCCGACTTCGAGTTGCATGCGACGCGGGCGGAGATTCCGTTGGTGGTGGATTTTTGGGCGCCCTGGTGCGGCCCATGCCGGATGATGGCGCCGGCGTATGAACAAGCGGCCAAGCTGCTGGAGCCCCATGTCCGGCTGGCCAAGGTGAACACGGAGGAAGAGCAGGCGCTCGCGGCCCGCTTTGGGATCACCAGCATCCCGACGCTGATGCTCTTTCGAGATGGGCGCGAGGTGGCTCGACAGCCAGGCGCGATGGGTACGCAGGACATCGTGCGATGGGTACGCAGCCGTCTCTGAGTCCATGTTTCAGAAAGGAATGAAGCGTGAAGAAAGTACCCCTTGCTACCCGAAGCTCACGCGATACGCGAGGCACAAACCATACATGAAGGGGTGAAGCAATGAGCGACCGCAAGTCGATCAGCGAATTCTTTGAGCAGGACCACGACCGGCTGGATGAGCTGTTCACTACCTTTCAGCGGCTGAAGCGGTCGGATTTCGCCAAGGCGACGGAGGCCTTCAAGGAATTCAAGTTCGGCCTGCAACGGCATATCGTCTGGGAAGAGGATCTGCTGTTCCCTTTGTGGGAAGAGAAGACCGGCATGTCCGGCGGCGGCCCCACCTTCGTGATGCGGGCCGAGCACCGTCAGGTCGGCGACCTGCTCGAGGTGATCCACCGGAAGGTCACGGCCGGTGATTCGGAAAGCGATCAGGAGGAGCAGCGCTTGCTGGCGGTGCTCGGCTCACACAACATGAAAGAAGAACGGGTGCTGTATCCCTCCATCGATCAAGTGACGACCCCGGGTGAGCGTGCCGCGGTGTATCAGCGCATGAAGGACACGCCGGAAGACCGCTCTCGTGTCTGCTGCGGCGTCCATCAGGAGCAAAGCGGGAAGAGATGATGTCACGAGGTCGCGTCGGCGGGAGACGGCAGATTACCGCTGCAGTGCTGACCATTTGCGTGTCGGCCTTCGCGCCCGGGGCGGTGGGCGGGTCTGGTGCAGCGGCCGCCTCGACCACTGGAAAGACGCCGAGGCTTGAAGGCAACGCGGAGGCGGGCCGAACGATCTTCAACGGCAAAGGGGTCTGCTCCTACTGTCACGGGGTGGACGGGTTCCGAGCGCAGGGGCCGAAACTGGAAGCCGACACGGCGGCGCTCATTGCGCGCCTGAACCCGCCGCCGGCGGACTTGCGGAATGCCAAGAGCCTGAAGCTCAAGACCGACCAAGCCCGGGCCGCATTGATCCGCGAAGGGCACGAAGGCACGGGCATGTTTCCGGATCCCACGCTCACCCCGCGTGAAATCCGAGATCTGTTGGCCTATCTCGCACGGTTGAGAAGGGAAGGGTCCGCTGCCTCCCAGGGGAGCGCGCAGGGAGCGCAACCATGATAAGGCGGTGTTTCATCGCGGCGTGGAATCTTGCCGCCATTGCGGCGGCATCCCAGCCGCTCCCGGCCGGCGTTCAAGCGGAGTCCTCGTCCGTCGATCCATCGGGAGCCCAGTCCGCCCGCGGCGAAGACCTCTACAACGCCAGTTGCGTCGTGTGCCATGGTGCGAAGGCGAAAGGAGGGATCGGCCCGCGCCCAGTGCGGCGCGTCGGCCCCTTGACCGGTTGTCCTCCCGGGCGTACAGTGAATCCGCTCGTCCAATAACCGCCTTCTCGAGGTGGCGGCATGGTCCTCCGTGGAGCACAGATCCGGCGGCGCGACCCTGCCGAGTGTAGCCTCTTCCCGGTTGTTCGATTCCGCAGTTCATCCGGCCGGTTCCGGCGCGGTCGTCCCACCGCGTCTCTGTCAGCGGGATACGACTCTCAGACTCTTCGTTCATCATCCATCCGTGGCCGGCGCCCTACGCCTCCCACGCATCCCCTCATCGTTCGATGGCGGGCGGCGCGCCTTCCCCGCGCTGAACTGCCGCATGGCCAAGGAGGTTGCTATGTCGTATCGATTTAATGCGTTCGACATTGTCGTCGGCATCGGGATGAGCGCGATCATGTTCGGCGCCGTTCTGCTGTTCGTCGCCACGACGGGAAGCGTCCACGCCGTCCCTCCTCATATCCTTTCCGCAGATCAGTTCTCAGACGATCCGACCAGCATGGTGTGGCTCCAGCCGGCGCTCGGGCAGGCCATCGTGGATCGTGTGCTGCTCGAACGCCGCGTCACCCGCGCGCAGGCCGACGCCGTCTCGGAATGGAATCGAGCCACCATGGCGTACCATGACTTCCAAGCCCGCTTCCAAGATCCCTTGGGCGGCGTGAGGGCGCTTGCCGTGTCGATGCCGGCCCAGCATCTCGCCCGCGTGCAAGGTGTTATGGGACGGGCCGTCGTGAGCTTCACCAGCCGCGGAGTCCGCCGCGGGTTGGTGGCGGTCGATCGACTCGACTCGGCCTTCAATGCGGACATGATCCGCAAGACGGAAGCCACGGGGCTCCGGCTCCACCAGGCCTTCGAGGCGCAGTGGCAGCCGGCGCTGGGCCGGACGATCGTCGACGCGGCGCAGCGGTCTAGCCGGCAGAGCGCGGCCGTGCAGGAGCGCATGGGCGCGGCGATTGTGCAGGTGACGTCCGTCGACGCGGCCGCGGCCGCGTCGCGCCACGCCAACCAGCAGCAGTTGGCCGGCCTCGCCATGGCAGCCGTTCGGGCCAATGCCCTCTCCGATCGGTTGCAGTTGCTGGCCGCCATTGAATCCTTGCCGGAAGAGCCGGCGGCTCGCTCCTCCTCCGCGGCGACCTGGCCGGAAATTCCGTTCGGCGTCCTGATCGCCGCGGTGCTGGGGCTTGGGACCATTTTCATCACCGGGCTTCTCTTGAGCGCGATGGCGCGGGAAGCCAAGGCGCAGGCCAACCGGAACCGCGAGATGTCGCGTTGGGTCTATCGCATGGCGGCGTAGAACGGTTCACATTCATAGAGGACTCGCATGGTTCCATGCGAGGGTGTGGCATATGTCATGGGGATATTGGGGAATCGTGACCGGCCTCCTGGCTCTCCTCCTCGTGTTTTTTGTCAGCGTGAATCTGCTGTACTCCGGCTCCGGGAAGGGGAACCAGGCGCCGGACCGTTCTGACGGGCAGACTGAGCGCAGCACACCGCCGTCTCGGCTGGCTGCGTAGGACGCAGGAAGAACGAGGACTAGTCCGTCTCCGTTCGAGTGTCATTCGAGGAGGTGCCGTATGGTTGAGATCATCGGACTCCTGGTCATCGGTGCGCTTATCTGGGTGTTGGCCTGGGCAATGGGGGCTGAACCGAGCGAAGCTGAACGGAAGGGTGGGGACTCTGCCGCGCAGCAGCTTCCCGGGTCGCAGGCCTCGGAACGGCCCATCCGGCACGCCGCATGAACTATCGTGCTTGAGTGTGAGGTTCCGTAGAGGCGCCCGCGGCGAGCGGCTATAGTGCGCAGGAGTGTTATGGCCGCGGGGGAGCGCTGGCTTCCACCCGAATCCTGGCGTCGGCGACCCGGCATCCTTGGCCAGGCGGCAGCGCGAAGATCGGATTCAGGTCCAATTCCGTGATCTCCGGCAGCGCGTCCACCAACTGGGAGACACGGAGCAGCAGCTCTTCCAGGGCTCCGACGTCCCCCGCGGGGTGGCCGCGGTAGCCTTGCAGCAGGCGATAGCCCTTCGTGGCGCGGATCATCTCGGCGGCATCGCGATCGGTCAAGGGCGTGATGCGGAATTGCACGTCGCCTAAGATCTCGACATGGATGCCGCCGAGGCCGAAGGCGATCAAGGGGCCGAAGAGCGGGTCCTGCGTCATGCCGATCATGACCTCGACGCCGCCGGACACCATGGGCTGCACCAGCACACCTTCCATGGCCTCGATGTTTCCATCCTGAGCCAGCCTCGTACGGATCCCGTCGAACGCGTCGCGCACAGCCGCTGCGCTCGCCAGGTTGAGCCGCACGCCGCCCATCTCCGTCTTATGGACGATCCGGTGCGACGCCAGCTTGACGGCGACCGGAAAGCCGATCCGTTCAGCCAGGGCCGCCGCTTCGTCCGCCGTCTGCGCGACGCCGCCCGGTTGAACGGACAACCGGGCCGCGCTCAAGAGACGCCGGGCCTCCTCGGTTGTCAGCCAGCCCGGCCCGCGTTTCTCCAAGGCCGTGCGGCAAATGCTACGCGCCGCGTTCAGATCGAGATCATCAAAGTCCGGGATCGTGCCCGTCGGGTCCGCCTGCCAATCGGCATAGGCCGCTGCTTTGCCAAGGACGAGGGCCGGAGTTTCCGGCAAGGCAAATGCGGGGATGGTTTCCGAGCCCGACGAGAAGGTTCGGTCGAGGTCTCCTTCGGCCATCCATCCGATCAGCACAGGCTTGGTCGCGACGTCACGGCGCCCGTTGGCAATGCCGGCTTCGATCCCCCGCGCGATCGGCGCTTGGTCTTCGGCGGTCACCGATATATAGAGGACAATCAGCGCGTTGATCTCATCGGCGGCCAGCAGGGTCTCGATCGCCCGGCGATACTGGTCGGCGGTCGCCGAGGCGATGAGATCGACGGGGTTCTTCAGCGCGGCGGCCGCGGGCAGAAACGCCGAGAGTGCCTGCTGTTTGGCAGGGGACAGTTCAGGCACCGTCAAGCCGTGAGCCTCGCAGGCGTCGGCGCAGAGGATGGCCGGCCCGCCCGCGTTGGTAAGGATGCCCACGC
>CAZXRB010000071.1:0-18252 GCA_964642845.1 uncultured Nitrospira sp. | reverse complement strand
ACAAGAACAAGCCGCCCTCGCCGCGCGTCTCGATCAGCGTGACGACCTTGCCATCCCGCTGGCGCTGGGCCAACTTCATGTTGCCGCAGATGCTCGTCTGGCAGCGGTAGAAAACATGGCGACCGTCACGCTGCGCGCGCTCGCTGCCCGGCCGGGCGCCGAGCTTGGGCGGGACGCGGGCGGCCCAAGCGTTAAAGAGTTCCCCGCCAGCGTCGAAATCGATCATCTCGGCATGGCCGGAGACTTGGCCGCAGATGATGCACAGGGCATCGGGTCCGTTGGCCAGCCACGTCGAGAGCTCTGCCTCGGTGGGCAGGCGCTCGCGATAGTGCTTCCACTGGCCGACGGCCGGGCGCTTCTCGGCGCGCCGGGCGGGCAACACGCACAGCCCCGCCTTGAGATATTGTGTGGCAGCCTCCTGCACGCAGATCGAGTCCTTTCTACGAGCAGCCGATCGTGGTTCCGCAGTTCAGGCAGACATAGCACGTCCCGGCGCGAACGCTCGCCCCGCCACAGTGTGTGCAGCGCGGGCCTTGCGACGGCGTCTGCGGTGGCGCGGGTCTCTCTGGAGAATTGGTTGTCGGTTTCGGGTTCATAAGAATCCTCAAGCAGCTTCGCGGGCGAGGCAGTAAAGGTTCGGCCCTCGCCTCGCCCGCCAGGCGAGGGCCGAAGAAAACGGAATGTCATCGTCGGGAGGAAACGCATCGGGTTCGGGGGCAGCGGGTTCCCAGGTATCGCCAACCTCAACGCGGACGGGGACGGGGGCGTCGGGGACCGTGACCGCGTCGGGCTTGGCCCCCAGCTCGCAATCGACGATCCGGTCGAATTTCTCACCGGAGACGGAGCGAACGGTGATATTGAGCGGTTCGGCCAGCGCGCCAGCCTCGGCCAGGGCGACGGCCTTCTCGGCCGTATCCGGCACCGGCATGCACGATCGCAATTTCCACCACGCCTCGGCCTTATGGCGGGCATAGCCGGTGTGCTCGAAGCAGATCCACTCGGATTTCCAGAGGCAATTGCCCAGCTCGTAATCGACGCGCATGGATCGTGGTGCATCCAACGGCGCATTTCGCTTGGTATGCACGCTGTAGTTGACACCCTGCACCGGATACTCATTCACCGTTACCTCGCCGGAGAGGATGCCGGCGGTGGAGGCTTCCTGCTCGTGCCGGCCGCGCTTGGGCGGCGGGAACTCATAGCCGCACTCGGGGCAGAGGCTGTAGGCGGCGTGGATCACCGCCTGGCACTGCGGGCACTCCTTGGCCGGCGCTTGGCCCGTGCCGGCATCGCGGTCCTTGATTTCCAAGGCATCGACTGGTCCATGGCGGAGGATGTTGCCGCCGAAGTCCAGGACCAGGCAGTTCTGTTTCGACGGATCAAGCCGAAAACCCCTCCCGACCATTTGATAATAGAGCCCGGGGGAGTTGGTCGGTCGCAGCAGCGCCACGCAGTCGATGTTGGGGGCATCAAAGCCCGTGGTCAGCACGTTGACGTTGACCAGATACTTGAGCTGGCCGGTCTTGAACTTGCGCAGCGTCTCGGCTCGCTCGAACGGCAGGGTCTCGCCGCAAACGAATCCGCATTCTTGGCCCATTTCGCTAAGGACGCGTTGCACATGCAGTGCATGTTGCACGCCGGCGGCGAAGATCAGCACCGAATGGCGATCCTGGGTTTGCTCGAGGATCTCCCGACAGGCCGAGCGCACCAGCGAATCATCATCCATCAGGGCTTCAACCTCGCCGGCGATGAACTCGCCTCCCCGGATGTGCAGATTCGAGGTGTCGACCTTACGCTTGCCCGCCTTGGTTTTCAGCGGGCACAGATACCCCTGCACAATGAGCTCGCGCACGCCGACTTCGTAGCAGACGTGGTTGAGCAGATTATCGGGCGAGCAGATCAGGCCCGTGGACATCCTGTAAGGCGTGGCGGTCAGGCCCACCAAGCGGACGTGGGGATTCACCACGCGGGCGTCGGCCAGGAATGTGCGGTACATGCCTTCGCCGTCGGGCGGGAGCATGTGCGCTTCGTCGATGAGGATCAGGTCGAAGCGATCCAACTCGGCTGCGCGGCGAAAGACGCTCTGGATGCCCGCCACGATGATCGGGTGCTCCGTGTCGCGGCTCTTGAGGCCTACGGAGTAGACGCCGATCCGGTTCCACAGGTCGGGGGCCATCGCGTGGAGTTTGTCGGCGGCCTGCTCCAGCAACTCTTTCACGTGCGCCAGGATCAGCACCCGCCCGTTCCACTGCTGCACCGCGTCCCGGCAGATCGTCGCCATCACCGGCGTCTTGCCCCCGGCCGTTGGGATGACCACGCAGGGGTGATCATCCCGACGACGCAGATGGTCGTAGACGGCGGCAACCGCCTCGGCCTGGTACGGCCGCAGCGTGATCGCGCCAGAAGTTGCAGTGGACACGGTCATGGTGGTCAGTTGTTCTCCGGCGAGAACGCTGCGCCGCAGAGCGGGCAGCGCGACAGGGGCAGCTCGGTCAACTGAATGTCCAGTCGTCCGCCGGGCACGACCTGGCGGCGGCGGGTGAGCAACAGGTCAATCTGGCTGTCGTCATGGAATGCCGCGGCATCCTGGAGCGCATCGGCAACGCACTTGCTGAGGTTGTCCAGGTCACGCCGGCGGCGATCAGGCGGGAAGGCATCCATGCTCAACGCGATGCGTCCGCCCGACGGCGGTTTACGCGGCCCGTTGCCGGCCACTTGCGCGCAGACCTTGGCGCGGTAGTTTCGTCCCTCGGCGCTGAGCACCATGCGGCCGCGCCATTTGCGCCAAATGCGATTGGCGCTGGGGGGATATGGCAATGAGACTGTGAGCATGCGATTCTCCGTGATAGCCCTCCCGCCGACGTTTCCGCCGACAGGAAGCGATTCGCCAAACCATGCCTGGCCCTGCCTCGCTTCGCCGCGCCCAGCCACGCCCCACCGAACCAGACCTCGCCATGCCGCGGCAGACTTCGGCCCGCCCAGCCCCGCCGCGCCACACCCGGCCATTGGGTTCAATTCCGATCATTGAGCACCTCGAAGTGCGTCACATGGAACCGGCCATACGTCGGCCGGAAATCCGCGACGCCAATCAAGCGCCCGGCGTCATTCACCAGCGCGTGGAGCAATTCCGGGGCGACGTACTCGGGCAGATTCACCATGAAGATGAACTTGGCGGTCCAGCCACTCTTGATGGCCGGGCGCACACGCGTCACCCCATTGCGCTGGACCTGCACGCGACACTTGTGTTCGTAGTCCCAGGTTTTGAGACCCAGGCTCGCCAGCGGCGTCAGGTTCACCACGGCCGCCTTCACCAGGTCGACGGCGCTCTTGCGCGGCGAGCGCGGGTCCTGGCGGAACTTGGCAGCGGTGATCACCGCCTGGCGCAGGTACTCGCCGGGCACGCACAGTTCCCCGGCCTCATTGCGGTAGACATACGACTCGAGGTCGTCGGTCTTCTTGGCCGCCGATCCCTTGGCGCTCTTCGCCTTGGCCTCTACGGCCTCACAGTTCCAGCGGTGCAGAAGCATGTCCGCTTCACCGCGGACTGCGATCTCCACGCGGTAGGGCGCGCAGATTTCGATGGTTTTCGCCGCGCCGTTGGTGACTTCCGGCCCGATTGCCGTTGCTGTGCTCATGAGAGTTCCTTTGATTGAGTTCTGAAAAAAAGCCCGCGCCGACGTTTCCGCCGGCGCGGACAAATCGCCCGACCTGTCCAGGCCACGACAAACCTAGTCTGGCCTCGCCTCGCCATGTCCCGCTAAACCAGACCTTGCCCAGCTTGGACGTACCTCGCCATGCCTTGCCGAGCCGAACCTCGCCGTGCCAAGCCCTGCTAAACCAAGCCATGCCCCGCGCTGCCCTGCCATGCCACGCCGTGCCAAGTGCGTCTCACCGCCTCCAAGGCGGCGGGGTGGAGTTGGTCGGTGCCTGCGGAGGCGTCCCGGTCGCGGCAGCCTTGGGCTCAAAGCCCTTGACCTCGTTGGTGAGTTCCCCGGTATCCGCACGCTTCTTGACGGCGACCGAGATCACCAGAGGAATCAAATGCAGCTCGACGCTGTCACGCGGCTGGAGGACACCCACGGCGCGGCAGATGGCAGACAGTTGCGAGCGCGCGATCTTCACCGCCGTGGCGTTGGGGTTGTTGAGGTTGAGCCGCGCCCAGACGACCCGGTTCTTGTACTCGCCGTCCAGGATCGTGAAGGTCAGCTGCAGGTAGCTGCCGCCGCCGTTCTTGGTCGGCTTCATCTCGCTTTCGGTGATGGCGGCCAAGTACTTGCCCGCGGGCAGGGGCTCGAAGCTGCTGGTCGGCTCGACTTCGGTTGCGTTGAATCCGTTGAGATTTGCCATGGGTCAGTTCTCCTTGCTGGTGGTGTTGGAGTCAGTGCCCACCCCTGAGACGGGTTGAGCCGTTTGTGTCATGGCCTGCATCAGGGCGGTCCATGACAACGACAATTCAGACGGCAGGCCGTATCGGTTCTTCGCCACGCAGGCCGGGCTGCCCACGGTGCGGAGGATGCGCTCGCCCCCGTCCTTGCCCAGGCCGGCGGCGATGGTGCGGTCCCGGCCAAAGCCCCCGTCTTCGGTCTTGGTGATGATCTTCCGCGTGGCGAACAGCACCGCGTCGGACCACTCGGTCAGCAGCGCCGTCACGTGCTTGTGGAGGCGCGGCGAGTAGCGGTCGTAGGCGGCGTGCTCGGGGTCTTCGAACTTCTCGACCTTGGCGTGGGCCAGGAGGATCACGCACATGCCGCGCTGGGTGCGGAGCGTGTTGAGGTCCGTCAGCAGGCGACGCCAATGCGTGAGGGCGTGGGTGTAGCCCCGGGCGTAACCGCCATCGACCTTCTCGATACTGGTGACGCCGTACTGCTCGCACAGCACGTCCCACACCAGACGCTCCAGCCAGTCGGCTGAGTCGATGACGACCGTCTCGAAGTCGTGTTGCTCCTGAATAAGCGTGCGGAGCGCTGTGTCGACGTCCGCCAGGGTCTTGGCCAGCGGGAAGCTGGCGCAGTCGATCTGGTCCAGGCCGTCTTCGGTGGGGATGAAGATCGGCGTGGGGGCACCGGCGGCAGTGGTGCTGTTATGGGTCAGGATGAAGTCGTCCGTGACGTATAGTGAGTCGGGCGCATCAATGCGGATGCACTGGCAGGGCATCCTGCCAACGGGTTCGACGCTACGGATGGTGTGCCGGATCGCCCATTGCGGCTCGGACCATTTGGCCAGGTGCTTCTTTGAGGAAACCGGCGCGATGTCGGCTGGGAAGGAGGCGAAGACCCGGTAGGCCGGCAATCCCTGTTTCTTCTGGCCGTGGTGCGTGTAGGTCGTCTTTGCCTTGAACCGCACCTTGGCCGACCCGCCCAGCGAGCGGATCAGGAAACAGACATCCCGTGCCAGCCGCGCGCTGACGGTGCAGAACTCCACAGCGCCGGGATTGGTGACGAAGCCGTCGCTATCCACCAGCCCGCGCAACAGATCCAGCCGCTGATCGACGCTCGCATGCAGGTAGGCCGAGGGAACGAACTTCTCGTGCGACTCCAATCCATCGAGGCCCAGTGCCCGCAAGTTGGACATCAGCGCTGCCGGTTGCCCATGTGGTCCATGGGAGCGAATGCGCAGGCTGATGCGCGCGGACTTCACGCAGGCGTCGCGGCTATCCAGCGTTGCGGCGACCTTCCGCTGGATGTCCGGCTCGGGGTTCGTGATGACCACGCTACTCGAGCAACAGCCGTCGCCCAGGTACATGCCCAGCAGCCAGGGGTCGATGGGCAGAGGCTCGGGCCGGGGAGCGAACTCGACAGGCCGCACGCGTGGTGCCCCGTGGTTGAAGTGCGTGCCGTAGCGCAGGGTTCGGCGTATGTCGCGCAGGGTGCGCACCGCGCCGGTAAGACCCCGGTCGCGCTCGCCGCGTGTCTGTGTGAACCAGAGGTGGTCATCGCAGCAGCGCGTGGTCGAGCCATCGCGGAAGGTGACGCGGAAGACATCCTTCTCCCCCTGGGGGTAGACCCCCAGCACGCGATGCCCCTTGCCATCGGAGCCAACCACCTCATCGCCGATCTTGAGCGATCCCATGTCGACGAACCCGTGTGGGGTCAAGACCTGGGCATCCAAAGGCTGGGCTTTGCCGATGCCCTCGGTCCCGTAGATCAGCAGGCGCGGCGGGGAATGCTTGCGCCCGCGATGGATCTGTTGCAGTGTTGTCATTGGCGTCATGCGCGTGACTCCTTTGCTGGTTGTCGAGATTCACAGGGGCACCGAATGGCAGCTGCGGGACTTGAACCCGCATCCGGACCTACCCGTCATAGGGCTCCGGTAACCCGTCCAGGGGCTGCCAGGCGCGCCCGCGCGTGGCCGTCGCTGAAGGACTCGCCACGATCCGCGCGGGCGCGGAGAGATGCTCGGGGGCTACGCGACACTCAGCATGCGGATGTCCTCGTAGCCGGTGGGCCAGTGATCGTCCTTGCGGCAGGCCAGGAGCCGGCGGATGGCCGCTTCGTTCTCTTGGCGGGCGATGGCGAGCGTGTCGTCGCTGACGCGCCAGACGCCGCACCGGAAAGGCTCCTTCTTCTCAACCGCGATGAGGTGGACCGGGACCATCAGACCGCCGAGAGCCTGCGCCAGGACAGCCTGATAGAACGCCATCTGCTTGGGGTAGCCGTAGCGTTTGGCGTCGGCCTCAAACCAGGTGAGATCGTCACAGGTTTTGAAATCGACGATGCCCTCATGGGGATGCAGCCAGTCGAGGCGAATCTGGCAGGGTGTGCCGCAGTAGTCGGCTCTGACAACGCCTTCACTGCGGCCGTAGAGCAGGAGGTCCACCGCCTCGTCGTTCATGGCGACACCGGCGGCCATTTGCTCGACCAGTTCCACTTGCTCGAGCGAGAGCACCGGTTTGCCTTGGACTTCGGCCCAGGCGCGGAATGCCTGCGTGTTTGCGCCATACGGCTTGCCGGTATTCGGGTTGATCGGCCCGCCCAGGGCAAAGGCCGACGCATAGACATCGCGGCCTTCGAGGATGCGCATGTGCGCGGCGCGGCCGATGAAGTAACTGGTGGAATCAGCGTCCGGTGCCAGGCCGATGGCCTTCTTGCGATGGAGCCACGGGCACTTCACGAAATCCAGCAGTTGATGGCTGGAGAGGAAGCGATCCGCCTTGGCGTGGTATTCCTCGGCGGGTTCAGTTGTCAGAATGTCAAGATCGATGTTGAGTTCCATGTTCTTACTCACGATTGCCTTCTCCGGGCCAGTTTGCCCCTACGCGACTCTGGTTACTTACCCGGCGCAGGGGCAAACTGTCGGAGAAATGGCTATTCGAGGTGCTCGGTCAGTCCCTCGGCGGCGAAGATCTCACGCAGCCGCTTGACGTAGTTGTCGTAGAAGGTGGCGTGTGGAACGCCCATCTCGCGAGCCGCCTGTGCGACGGAATGTGCTTGCAGCAATTCTGCCGCACGCCGCAGGTCGACCGGCAGGCCTGCCAGAACCTGTTGAATGTCGAGTTTCAAGTCATTGCGTTCCTCGGCCCGCTGTCGGTACCTGCCCAAGCGGAGCTCCTGATCGTCCTGGCTGATCGTGGTGACCCGCTGCTTGAATTCATCTTCTCCGGTGTCGATCTCCTCGTTGAGCGAGCAGACTTCCCGGCGATGGTCGCGCACTTCAGCCCGGCGGTCGCGGAGCAGGTTGCTGATCTTGCGCTCAATCACGCGGGCGACGAAGGTGTTGTAGGTCGCCTTGGCTGGGTCGAACTTCGGCAGGCGTTCGAGCAGGTCCGCGATCAGATCCTGCTTGATGTCTTCCACATCGTTGCGGGTGTAACCCGCCTTGCCGACGAGCTGCCGGGCCTTGTGGTTGATGGTCTCAATGGCGTACTCGGTCAATTCGCAACGCTTTGCATTGGTTTTCATTGGCGTCTTCCGTTGGCCGGAAGGCGTCGCGTGGGTGCCAACCGAAGCGGTCAATGCGTGCGGTGGAGGCGTTGCAGGATTGCCGCTTTTGCGGCACCCACAACGCCTCCACTTTGTGGCCGGTTTGTTGTGCTGTGTCTTAAAGTTTTCAGGTACGTTCGATCTGGGGAGCCGACCCCCGCGGGTTTCAGGCGATCACCTCCTCGACCGTCATCCGGAAGGGAAGACCGCGCTGAACCTCCAGGCAGGAGATCACCCCATCGCCCAGCGCCTCCAACTGGGCGAACAGGTCATGGACCCGGGCCTTGAGGGTAAAGTCCACATTCGCGGCTTCGGGACGAGGGCCGTTCTCCCCGCCGAACTTGATCTCGCGGATGATGCGCGGCGGCGGGTCAAGGATCGGCTCGCCGGCACGAATCTGAAGCCCCTCGATGCGGCCGTAATTGATCCGCTGCAGCAGCACGATAAGCCGCTGGCGAGCGGCGGATAGCATCGACTTGGATGATGTGCCGGAGCGGCACCCGCAGTCACTATTGCCAAAACGTGTGTTCATGGGCGGGAGTATGGAGGGGCGATTTTGTGCGCAGCGATTGCGCAGCAAGAAAAAAGCCGCGTCAGCTTTGCTGCGCGGCCTTTTCAGCGGAAATCGTGATAATTAGGTGGGCAAAATTCCTTGCAGCGCAACTTCATTCGCACGAGTCGCACTGCAAGCTGCGCTGTTTCGCCGGGCGGCTGGATATCTCGCCGATGATGGCGTTGCGCACCTGGTCGAGTTCATCCTTTGGCAACTCACGGGTTTTGCCGAGCCATACGAGGAAACTCTGGACATCCACCATGCTTGCCCGGCCCATCTTCTTGTTTGTGGCGATCTCCCCGTCTTTGCACGCTCGGCAGAGGACGCCACTGTTCAGACCCTCCTCCTGGCCAAGAACCTGGTTGGTGGCCCTGACCAACTCGGCCTGTCGCGCCCACCCGTACCGATCTTCACTTGGCGGAGGACTGTTGCGTTCTTCATCATCAGCCTGCGGGGTAGTCACTGCCTTGAGAAACGGCGGTGGAGTCGTAAGTGGCGTAATGTTCGATCCAGTTTCGACAAGGAGTGGTTCCGCCGGCACTGGTGCCTCGACACCGGATGCCTGAGTGCCGGCTTGGGCGGGAGGGGCCTTCTGCTGCGAGGAGGCGACAGGCGGAGTGGCGGCGGCTTGGCGCGCGCGGACCAGGCCATATGGGGTTGCTGAGATGGCCGTCCGCCACCCCGACCCACTTGCCATCCCGGGCACCCAGGCATCGTATTCCTTCTCCTGGATCAGTCCGAGCGACGCCGCATCGGAAATGGCGTTTTTGGATTCGAAGTCCACCTTCCGCACGTCCCAGGCGGCTTGGCATAAACCGATCACTTGGGTCATCAGCAGTTCAATGCGATCCAGGTCTATCCATTCGCGGGATTTGACGTGCGGGCCGCTGTAGCCGAAAGGAAGATGCGTTGGATTGAAACGAGGCAGCCGCCCGAGTGCCGCCGCCAGTAGAGTCACGGCATGCGGCAAGTCGCCCCCGTAACGCCCGGCCCTCCCAAGCTTGGCCAACTCATACGCACTCGTGAGATCGCTCAGTGTCTCCGGCGGGAGCTCTGAGTCGGCCGGATCGATTCGACATGCTTCCAGTAGTAGTTCGAAGGACATGCAATACCTCGCTCTCTGGCTGTTGTGCCAGAACCCTCAGTCCAATGATCGCTCAGACACCCTGGTCCGACGCGCCCTAGAAAGTGTATAGTAAACAGTGTACATCCTATATCCAAAAGAACCCTTAGGACAATAACTGGGACCGCTGCCGGAGAAGGAACCCGGCCTCCTCCAGGCGAATCCGCATGGCCTCCGAGGAGACCTCAAACTGCGCAGCCAACGGCCGCACGAACATCTCCATGACCGCATTCTCGGCGGTATGGTGATCGGCGCGGTGGGCATCGCTTCGCTGCGCAATCTCGTTGCGGATTTCATCCTCGCTGAATTCGTGCCACAGGTCTTCCAGACACACCACGACTTGCCCGCCGCGCCATTGTTCCCAGGCATCTCGCAAGATATTGCCAGGCATCAGCAGATGGGCGGCGAAGTAATTGGCCTGCCACTCGATAGCCTTCAGTCCCTCGCTGGACCGGCACACGCAGACCGACTTGCCGTCGTTGCCGTACAGTTTGAATTGCTCGGGGTTGTCGATGAAGTACTGGCGATGGAGCCGCCAATGTCCCGCTTCGTGCGCCAGGGTGAACCGAAACCGTCCCAGCTTTTTGGGATTGTCGATTGGGTCCAGGCTCGAATCCACTCGAACGGTCTTCTCATAAATCCAAAGCGCGCCCAACACATCGGCGACGTTAAATACAGCGTTCAGGTTGGCGATTTCGAATGTCAGCCCCAGGTGGAACTCGAGAATGTCCTCAATCGGGATAGGAACGGCCGTCGGCCGGCCCGTCCGATCCGCGTGTTCGGCAAGGAGAAGGGCTGTCTCCTCCTGAATCCGCTCCTTGGATAGCGGCGGCACATCGGGAATGGATGTCGCGTTTGGCCTGGACATGGATCACTCGCCCCTCTCCTTCAGCTTCTTCGCTTTCTCGACCAATTGCCGCAGTTGATCGGCCGTCAGGCCGCTGGCCTCGCGCAGCAATTCCGGCATCTGCGTGGGCTGCTTCTGGATGATCTTCGGCAGGTCTTCAGGCATGCGGCCCGCCAACGCGATCAGCTCATCCGCATTTGCGCCGAGGATTTCGGCCATCTTCTTTACGCGTTCTGCGGTCGGCGGGTCCATGTTGTTCTGCTCGACCTGCGAAAGGTAGGTCGGGCTGATGCCCACGAGGTCAGCGAACTTGCGCAGGCTGATTTGCTTGGCCATGCGCTTCTCGCGCAGCACGTCGCCGAAGGGTTTCTGTTTGCCGCTCATGGTCCGCGCCTCCTGCTCCATCTGTGACGGTGTTGCTTGTACTCTGGTCACTATACAACGCATGTTAGGTATTTGTCAAGGTCCTGATGGGTGATTGCCGATGAAGTGGCGCAGCCGCGCATTCCCTCAGGAAGGCCACCGGTTGTATCCATTGCTCTGCTTGACAATGCCGTCGCTAACAGCGCTGCGTCATCATCACGCATGCGAGTGACGCGCGTGGCGTTGACACCGAGGGAAAAGGACTGTGAAATGGTCTTGTTGCCGCGAAACCGATGGGGGCGGCTGTGCCCCCTTTCTCCAACGCGGATGGGATCAGACGTCAAAATAAACGCGAGACGCGTGTCCAGCGACAATTATAATTCCCCAGTTGAACTGGCGTTCGGCGGGTATGTTTTGGACTCAAATCAAAGAGTTCAAAGCGTGGTGACGGATCGCCAGGTCAAGAGACTGATGTCGTTGTTGCATACGGAACAGTCGCTGAAAATTGCGGCGTAAATGGTCGGCATGGATCGTAAGACGGCTTGGAAGGTCCGGGCCGGAAGGTGTGCTTCGCCCAGGTGCATCACCCCGGACGGGTGGGCGCGTCGGACTTCACGCATATGAGCAAGCTGGGCATGACCCTCGGCGGGCGCAGTTTCGGGCACCTGATCGACCACTTCGTGCTGACCTACGTGAAGATTCGGTCCGGCGGAGGCGGACATTGCGGAATTCCGGGAAATCCGCGCAAGATTGGCCGCCGGAAAACGCTTACTCCTTTGACGGCAACGACCCTCCCGATCCGAAATCCCCGGGTGATTTCGGAAGGGTTGCGTATTGGTCCCCGGCAGCCTCATGTGGAGACCGGGGACCAACCCCGATACGCCGCATCAAACGGAATATGGGATGCCAAGGGTGCTACATGTGCATTGAATTAAGAATACATCTTATGTGTATTTGGAGTATTTTTGTCTTGACACACCGCTCACTTCATGTGTAGAGTGCCAACCCATTGCAGGTGACTGACAGTTCTCTGGGTGGATCTCAAGGTTTTTGCATGCGATACACCGTGCCCAAGCGGAGGAGCTTATGCCACAGGTATCCCGTCGGTTGTCTTGGACCCGCTCGCGTCGTCGATCCGTTCGCCGCGCTGCCGTCGCCCTGGTCGAATCGCTCGAGCAGCGGCAGATGTTGACCACGCTGACATGGACCGGCCTGTCCAACCCCTACACGCCGGACTGGAGCGACCCCGACAACTGGGACCCCAGAAGCCAACCCGGTTACCTGGATTCGCTCATCTTCGCGGGCAACGGCGTATCCACCAACAACGACCTGTCGAACCTGTGGCTGAACTCCATCACCGTTGGACCCGGGTTCACCCTGACCGGCGAGGACATCCATTTGAGCGGGGGGATTTGTTTCACCGGCGACTCCTGTTCGCCATCCGCGTCGGTCAATCTGTCCATCAGTTTGCCCTGCGGCGCCAGTCCGGCGATTTCCGGTTCCACCGGATCCGCGGCATTCGGCTCGGGCATATGGGGCGATGGGTTGACCATTGACAGCTCCGGTTCCATGAGTTTCTCGGGCGGCGTTCAGCTCGGCACGCTGACAATCGGAGGCTCCACCAACGCCAGCTTCACGGGCAGCACCGTGGTGGCCACGCTTTCACTGGCAGGCTCGGGCACAACGACGATCAACGGATCGACCAATGTTCTGGGCACCGTCTCGGTTTGCCCCAACGCCACTTTGCACGTCGACGCCGAAACTACCGCGACCATGCTGACCCTGGAAGGCGGAGGCAGCGCCGGCGGACAGCTCACGGGCGACAGCTCGCTCACACTCACCTCCACCATTGACGCGCTGGTCATGGGCTCGAACACCCAGATCGGTTCCGGCGTCAGCCTGAGACTGACCGGCAACCACGGGGCGATCATCTACAACGGCGGCGGCGGCGGTGCCCAGGTCAACGGCCCGGTAACCCTGTCCGGCGACCGACTGATTCTGGTGAACGACGGTTCGGCCGCCACCGACATCAGCTTCAGCGGCGCGATCACGTTAACCGGCGGCGCGACGTTCTCCAAGGCGGGCGAGGGCGCGCTCCAACTTGGGAGCGACCACATTACCACCGGCGGCTATGGAACGGTGGACGGAACCTTGACGAAACTGGATACGTTCTTCCGCCTCGCGTTACCGTCGAGTGTTCCCAAGTCGGCCCCAAGCGGAACCGACCAGTCCTATGTTTCGGGCACAATCTCGGTCGGCGACCTTCTTGTGCGCGCTGGATCGTGGCAGGAAGCCGTCCGACAGGCGCTCACGGGGTCGATTACCCTCGCCAACGCCACCTACTCCGTGACCGACGATTACGGAACCCGCTTCCGCCTCGGCACGGCCAGCGAGTTCGGCATTGCCGATTTGGATTCCGATGTCCGTGTTCTGGGAATGGAAGATGGCGCGGACGACGACTTCAACGACCACTATTTCCCCTTGGCACTCAGCACATTCGAGCCGGGAGCGCTCCGTTCCGAGCAGCGGCACACAACCGGCCGGGTCAACGTGTCCACCGATAGCGGATTGTCGTGGACCAACCAACTCGCCACCGTCTTCCCCGGTCTGCCCGACGGCTGGTATCTTCCCGGTGTTCCTCGCCTATCGGCTCTGAATGATGGATCCGTGGTGCTGACGCAGAATGGAACGTACTACCTGTTTGAAAAGCAGGAGGGCGGAGGTTACAAGCCCACGTTCGACAACACTCTTTCACTGGTTCTGGACGGCAACGCGCTGCTCTTCACGCTTTACGCGCAGGATTCCAGTTGCTGCTGCTGCGATTGCTGCGGCACCAACTTGCCTCCGGGCACCATCGCGAGCTTCAACCTCTTCACGAGCACCCCGGACTCAGGGATGCCCCGCACCGTCACCCACGATAATCGCACCCAAGACACCTACAACTACGACACGACCACAAAATTTCTCACCAGCATCGAAACGAATGACCAAAGCGGAGTCGTTCACCGCACCCTGATCAATCTGACCAACACCCGCATCACGTCCATTCAATACCAGCAGGAAAAAAACAATAACACCCAGACCCTGCGGACCGTTTCAGTTTCTTACACCGGATCCGACCCCTATTCCAACATCCAGCAATTGACCAACCATCTTGGCACTTCCACCCCGACAGCCAATGAGTTCTTCTGCTACACGCAGAGCAAGACCAGCGGACTCGCCAACCTCCTGTCCATGCTGATCAGCCCCGCGGGCTACGCCCGGGCAATCCAGGAACTGGGCTACATTTGTGCAGCCAGCTCCCTCCTGGCCAATTACGCCAGCACGCTCCTGGGCTATGACGCCCTGGACCGGAACATCAGCGAACAGGAAGCCGGCGAGGACTCCCCCGTGCTCACGGAGTTCGAGGAAGCCGCCTCTGGCGGTTTCAGTTGCTATGCCAGCTACATGATGAGCGCCATGGCGTTGACCGCCAGCAGCAGCGGATCAACCAGCCTCGCCCGCGGCATCAACTCCTGGCGATACAAAGCCACGTTGACCTTCTCCGACGGCAACGAGCATACGTATCGGATCCTGTACACGAATTATGCCCATCAGGTTCTCCTTTCCGTGTTTATCGACGCCGACAATCTGGCCCACCCGGACTTCTACCAGTATGACGCCAACGGCCGGATGATCCTCCATGCGTATGCCTCGGCCATCACCGGCTACAGCGAATCCTACGCCGACCTCCTGCACAAGGTGGGCGGCAACTTCTATTTCCTCAGCGACAACGCCGGCCTGATCGAGACGATGGAATACGGCTCCACAACCTCGGCCAGCTCTGAATCACCCGGCGATGTCGCCGGCCGGCTCAAAAGCACGGCCATCCGGCAAGGGGAAACCGGCACGCCCATCCCCCAGTCGGCCATGCACTATATTGCCAGGCAAGGACCGGCAGGAACACCCTTCCAAGGCCACGCCCTCTACCTGGTCGCAGATGAATCGGTCTACCGGGATACCGACGGCAAGGAGGCGCTGACCACCTCCTACGCCTACACTTTCCATGCGGACAGCCTGAGCGCCAAGACGATCACCACAACCCTGCCCGCGGTCACCATCGCCCAGAACGGCACGGACATCAGCGGAACCATCACCGCCGCCCTCGATGCCCGGGGCCGCACCACCTGGACCCGCGACGCCAACGGATACCTGACCTACACGGCCCACGATGCCGCAACCGGAGCGGTCGTCAAGACCATCGTCGATGTCGACACCACGCAGACATCCGATTTTGCCGATCTGCCGGAGGGCTGGTCAACGCCGTCAGGCGGGGGAGCCCATCTGGTCACCACCTTCACCGTCGACGGCTTCGGGCGAATCACCAGCCAGGTCGATCCCTCCCAGCGGGACACGGGCATCGCGACCTACTATTTCTACGACGATGCCGCACATGAAGTCCGCGTCTATCCCGCCTTCAACCCCTCCACCTCCAACACGCTGCTGCCGGTGCGACTGACCCGCACCGATATGGCCCTCGGCTACACCGAGACCCTCAGCGTCCGCTTCGCCTCCCTCTCCAATCCCCCAACCGGAAACGAGCCCATCTCCACCGGCACCCTGGAATCCCTGTCACGCACCATCACCAATGCCGCCGGACAAGTCACCGTCCAGCGCGACTACTTCAACCTCTCGGGCCTGACCTACTCCACCAGCCTGAACCTCGGCTCGGCCAGCAACAACTCCGCGACCGGAAACTACCACGAAACGACGTTCGGCTATGACGGGATGAACCGCCTCATCCGCGTCCTCTCGCCCACGGGCACCATTACGCGCACGGTCTACGATGAATTCGACCGCGTCGCCAGCACCTGGGTCGGCACCAACGACGCCAACGCCACGCCAGCCGATCCCACCGGCAACAACACCACCGGCAACAACATGGTCAAGGTCTCGGAATACCAGTACGACTCCGGCGGCGTCGGCGATGGAAACCTCACCCGCGTTATCACCTTCCCCAACGGCGAGGCAAATCCCCAATACAACAATGAACGAGCCACGCTCTACTACTACGACTGGCGCAACCGCCTCGTGGCCACAAAGTCCGGCGTGACCTATACCGACGCCGGTTACACCACGGCTGCTACCGAGAATACAGCCGACAACAACAACCCCATCAACTATACGATCTACAACAATCTCAACGAGGTGACCGAAACCCGCGCCTACGACGGCGACAATGTGACCCTCACCACCACCGGTGGCGTGCCGGACGCGCCTCCGGACACGCTGCTCCGCGCCAAGTCCACTTTCGAACACGACAACCTCGGCCGGACCTTCGCCACGCACGTCTTCTCGGTCGACCCCAGCAATGGAGCGGTTTCCGACTACTCGCTCGACAGCTTCACCTGGTGGGATCCGAACGGCAACGTCATCAAGACGCTCAGCCCCGGCGGCCTGGTCCGGAAGTTCGCTCACGACGGCGCGAACCGCCAGACCGTCGTCTATGTCACCGATGGCGGCGGCGACGCCGCGCCGGGCACCAGCGGCAACTGGGCCGATGCCGTCGGCGTCGCCGGCGACATCGTCCTGGAACAGTACGAATATCAGTACGACGCCAACTCCAACGTCATCTTCCAGACCACCCGCCAGCGCTTCCACGACGCCACCGCCACCGGACCCCTGGGCAACCCCTCGTCCAACGGCTCCACGCCCAAGGCCCGCGTCTACTACGTGGAGTTCTTCTACGACGCCGCTAACCGCCTGACGGCCAGCGCCAATCTCGGCACCAACGGCGGCACCGCCCTGAGCGGCCGGCCGGATTCGTCGGTCCCCACCCGCTCGGATGCCAAACTCGTCACCAGCTACGCCCACAACTCCGCCGGCCTGGCCGACACCGTCACCGATCCCATGGGCATCGTCACCAAGACACGCTTCGATGCCCTGGCCCGCACCACCAAGACCATCGAGAATTACGTCGATTACAACAGCGATGGCAACGATGACAACGATCTCCTGACCAGTTCGCAGAACCGGGTCACGGCCTACACCTACGACGGCGCGGGCCACACGCTGACCATGACCGCCATCCTGCCCGACAGCGCCTTCCAGACCACGGCGTACATCTACGGCCAGGACGACGGCGCCCTGACCCTGCACTCCAACGACGTGCTGGCCCAGATCCGATACCCCAACAAGTCCACCGGCGAGCCATCCACGGCAGCCGCCGACCAGGAGAACTTCACCTACAACGCCCTCGGCCAGACCCTCGCCAAGACCGACCGGAACCAGACCGTCCATGCCTATTCATATGACCTCCTCGGTCGGCTGAGCGCCGATGTCGTCACCATCGCCAGCGGCAACCCGGCCGGGCTGGACACCAACATCAGGGAGCTGACCTATTCCTACAACACCCAGGGCCTGCCCGAGTTCTTCACAAGCAGGAATTCCAGCAACGTCGTGGTCAACGACGTCAAACGCATCTACAACGGCCTGGGCCAGCTCACCATCGAATACCAGGATCACCAGGGAGGCCAAAGCGGGGCCGGCCCCGGTTCACCTTCGGTCCAGTACGCCTATTCGGAAATGGCCGCCGGGGCCAACCACTCCCGGCTCGTCTCCATGACCTATCCCGACGGCAAGCAGGTCCGCTACTCCTACGGCCCGGCCGGCTCGCTCAACGATTCCATCTCCCGCCTGAGTTCGCTCAACGAATCCCGCGACATCCAGCCCGACTCCATCTTCCAGATCGTCGAATCCTACAGCTATCTCGGGCTCTCCACACCCGTGCTCCGCTCGCGCCCGGCCGGCAACCAGCAGCTCTCCTACATCGCCGCGACCAACGGCGAGGCCGGCGATCCCTACGCCGGGCTGGACCGCTTCGGCCGGATCGTCGATCAGTACTGGTCGCGGCAGACGGCCACCAGCGCCAACGACAACAAAGTCATCGACCGCTTCCAGTACGGCTATGACCGCAACTCCAATGTCCTCTACAAGGACAACAAGAACAACTCGGCCCGCTCCGAACTCTATTCCTATGACTCGCTGGACCGCCTCGCCACCTTCGATCGCGGCACGCTCAACTCCAACAAGGACGGCCTGACCACCACCACCCGCTCGCAGGACTTCGGCATGAACGCCCTGGGCGGCGTCACCACCCTTACCACCGACGGCACCCCCCAGACCCGCGCCTTCAATTCCCAGAACCAGATCACCGATGCGGGCACCATCGACCCCGCCTACGATGCCGCCGGCAACATGACCGCCGACGACTCCGGCAAACACTTCATCTACGATGCCTGGAACCGCGTCGTCGAGATCCGCGCCGCTGACAACACCACCGTGCTGCAAACCTTCGCCTGCGACGCCCTGGGCCGCAGAATCTCCACCACCGATTTCACGGCCGGCCCAAACCTCACCACCCACGCCTACTTCACCGCCGCCTGGCAGGTCATCGAGGAACGCCGGAACA